>CAXTDH010000465.1:0-3459 GCA_964242405.1 uncultured Rhizobacter sp.
ATGATCGCGTCCTCGATGGCACCGGCGTCGAGCGACGGCACCTGCTTGCATGCGCTCAGGATGGCCGCGACCAGCAGATCGTCGGGCCGGGTGTTGCGAAAGAAGCCGCGGCCGGAGCGGCCGATCGGCGTGCGCGTGGCGGCGACGATGTAGGCGTCTTGCACTTGTTTGCTCATGGTGAGGTTGTCCTTCAGTTCAGTTCCGCACCGGCTTGCCGGTCTGCAGCATGCCCATGATCCGCTCCTGCGTCTTGGGGTGATCCAGCAGCCCGCAGAAGTGCTTGCGCTCCAACCCCATCAGGTACTCCTCGCTGACGAGTGAGCCGGCGTCCACATCGCCGCCACAAACCACCTCCGCGATCAGCGACGAAATGTGGAAGTCGTGGGCGCTGATGAAGCCGCCGTCGCGCATGTTGGCGAGTTGAGCCTTGATGGTCGCGACGGCATTGCGGCCGGACACCAGGAACAGCGCTCGCATCGGCGGCCGGTAGCCGCTCGCGAACATCGCCTTGACCTGCTGGCTCGCCACGAACAGCAGCTCGTCCTTGTTCGGCACGATCAGGTCCGAGGGCAACAGGTAGCCGAGCTTGCGCGAATCGATCGCACTCGTGCCCACCTTGGCCATCGCCGCGCTGGTGAAGCCGTCGGAGAGGAACTTGAAGATGTCGCCGACGGCCGAGGCGTTGTTGCCGGCCGCGGCCATCTCGGCGGCGCGACGGGCAATGTACGTCAGGCCACCGCCGCCCGGAATCAAGCCGACGCCGACCTCGACCAGGCCGAGGTAGCTTTCCATCGCCGCCACGCGTTTGGCCGAATGGATCGCCAGCTCGCAACCGCCGCCGAGCGCAATGCCGCGGATCGCCGACACCACCGGCACCGTCGCGTAGCGGATGCGGAGCATCGCGTCCTGCAGCTTCTTTTCCTCCGGCAGGATGCCCTTGGAGCCCGTCTTCATGAAGATCGGCATCAGGGCTTCGAGGTTGGCGCCGGCCGAGAACACGTCGTCCGGCGACCAGATGACGAGGCCCTGGTACTTGGCCTCGGCGATTTCGACCGCGCGCAGCAGGCCTTCGGTCACCGCCGGGCTGATCAGGTGCAGCTTGGCGGTGATGCTCGCGATCAGCACCTCGCCGTCCTGCGACCAGACACGGATCTCCTCGTTTCTGAACTCCTCCGTGCCGGTCGTCAACGGCGACTCGGCACCCGCGCCGAACACCGACTCGCGGAACGCCTGCCGCTGGTAGACGGGCAAGGTGCTCGTCGCGACGAAGCGGCTGTGGGCGGCGCTCCACGAGCCCTCGGGCCGATGCACACCGCCGTTGCCCGCGACCGGCCCCTGGAACACCCATTCGGGCAGCGGTGCAGTCGCGAGCGCCCTGCCCGCTTCGATGTCCTCGGCCACCCAACCCGCCACCTGCGCCCAGCCGGCCGCCTGCCACAACTCGAACGGCCCCTGCTGGACGCCGAAGCCCCAGCGCATCGCGAAGTCGATGTCGCGGGCCGATTCGGCAATGTCGGCCAAATGCACGGCAGCGTAGTGGAAGCTGTCGCGCAGAATCGCCCACAAGAACTGCCCCTGCGGGTTCTTCGACTCGCGCAGCAGCTTGAGCCGCTCCGCCGGCGGCTTCTTCAGGATGCGGGCGACGATCTCGTCGGCCTTGCCGGCCGCTTTCACGTACTCGCCGCTCGCAGGGTCGAGCCGCAGGATGTCCTTGCCGGCCTTCTTGAAAAACCCGGCACCGGTCTTCTGGCCGAGCGCCCCTTGCTCGATCAACCGGCCGAGGACGGCGGGCGTGGCATAGCTGGCGAAGAACGGATCGTCCGCCAGGTTGTCCTGCAGCGTCTTGATGACGTGGGACATCGTGTCCAGGCCGACCACGTCCGCCGTGCGGAAGGTGCCCGAGCTCGCCCGGCCGAGCTTCTTGCCGGTCAGGTCGTCGACGACGTCGTAGCCCAGGCCGAAGGTCTCGGCCTCCTTCATCGTCGCGAGCATGCCGGCGATGCCGACGCGGTTGGCGATGAAGTTGGGCGTGTCCATCGCCCGGACGACGCTTTTTCCGAGCGCCGTCGTCACGAACGCCTCGAGCTGGTCGAGGATCTCCGGGTCGGTCGTCGGCGTGTCGATCAGCTCGACGAGCGCCATGTAGCGCGGCGGGTTGAAGAAGTGGATGCCGCAAAAACGCGGCTTGATCTCCGCCGGCAGCACCTCCGACAGCTTGGTGATCGACAGGCCCGAGGTGTTGCTCGCGACGATCGCCGTCGGGCTGAGCGACGACGCTATTCTCTGGTAGAGGTCGAGCTTCCAGTCCATGCGCTCGGCGATCGCCTCGATCACCAGGTCGCAATCCTTGAGCAAGGCCAGGTGCTCTTCGTAATTGGCCTGCTGGATCAGCGCTGCGTCCTCGGGAATGCCGAGCGGCGCGGGCTTGAGCTTCTTGAGGCCCTCGACCGCCTTGGCGACGACGCCGTTCTTCGGCCCGGACTTGGCCGGCAGGTCGAACAGCACGACCGGCACCTGGAAGTTGACGAGATGGGCGGCGATCTGCGCGCCCATCACGCCGGCGCCCAGCACCGCGACCTTGCGGACGGGGAAACGATTCATGGTGTTGTTCCTTGTTGGGTGGACGGAGCCGGTTGATGCGACCGTCATTCGACCCGGATCCAGGTCTGGGTGCGGCCGAGCATCGGCGTGCCGATGTAGCCGCGCACTGCGAGCTTCCTGCCGCCTTCCATGGGCGTCAAGCGGACCTTGTAGCTCTTGCCGTTCGCCGGGTCGAGGATTTCGCCGCCGTCCCAGGTGCTGGCATCGCCCTGCGCCTGGTGCACGCCGCGGACGATGGTCAGGCCGGTGATCGGCTGGCCCTTTTGCTCGCCGCTGCACTTGTCGCACAGCGGGTTGGCGATCTCGGGGTTGAGCAGCTTCTCGACGCGGCCGGTGAGAACGCCGCCGCTGTCGACGATGCGCACCAGCGAGCGCTCCTTGCCGGTCTCGTCATCGACCGTCTTCCAGAGCCCCGCGGGTGACGTCTGGGCATGAGCCAGGGCACCGACAAGGCCGAGGGTCAGCGCCAGGGTGCCGCATCGAAACGATCGAAACATGTCGAGACCCTTTCGTGAATCGATACACCGGGCGGCAGGTGCGCGAGGCACGACCGTCAAAACAGCGCCTCGTCCATCTCCATCAACGACGCCGAGCCCGCACGGGCACTGCGGATGAGTGTCGCCGTTTCCGGCAGCAACTTGGCGAAATAGAAGCGCGCGGTGGCGAGCTTGGCCTTGTAGAACGGATCGCCGGAATCGACCTTCGCGAGCGCCACCTTGGCCATCCGCGCCCAGAAGTAGGCGAAGACCAGATGGCCCGCGACCCGCAGGTAGTCGACCGCCGCAGCGCCGACCGCGTCGGCGTTGGCAAAGGCCTTCGTGCCGAGCTCGGTGGTCAGCGTGGCAGGATTTGCGTGGA
>CAXTDH010000466.1:0-3419 GCA_964242405.1 uncultured Rhizobacter sp.
CGGAGGCCATCAGTATGTCGAGCGCGCGCTCGATCTGCTTGCGGCTCGCGGCCGGTTTGTAGACGGCCAGCGGCTCGTAGGTGTCGATGTCGAACTCGATCTCGGCCATCTGCACGTCGAAGGGCAGGTCGATCAGCACCGGGCCGGGCCGGCCGCTGCGCATCAGGTGGAACGCCTGCTGGAAGCTGCGCGGCACGAGGGCCGGCTCGCGCACCGTGACGCTCCACTTGGTGACCGGCTTGCTGATCGATTCGATGTCGACCGCCTGAAAGTCTTCCTTGTACAGCCGGGCGCGTGGTGCCTGGCCGGTGATGCAGAGGATCGGGATGCTGTCGGCGATGGCGGAGTAGAGGCCGGTGATCATGTCGGTGCCGGCCGGGCCGCTGGTACCGATGCAGACGCCGATGTTGCCCGCCTTGGCCCGCGTGTAGCCCTCGGCCATGTGGCTCGCGGCCTCGACGTGGCGCGCCAGGATGTGGCCGATCGATTCGCGCTCGCGCAGGGCCGCGTAGAACGGGTTGATCGCCGCACCGGGCACGCCGAAGGCTTGGGTGATGCCTTCCTTCTCCATCACCAGCACGGCGGCCATGGCGGCCTTCATCTTTGCCATTCGATGTCTCCTGTCGCGGTTTGAAATCAGTGCGGTGATGGTCGTGACTTGTGTCGCCCGGTGGAAGGCAGGCGGTCCGCATTACCGTTATTCCGATTCGGAATGGACAGATTGCGCCCCGGTGTGCCCCAATCACGCCATGGACCGCATCCAGGCCGTCAAGCTTTTCATCCGCGTCGTCGACCTCGGCTCGTTCAGCAAGGCCGCCGCCGAGTTGGGCATCGGCCAGCCGTCGGCGACCAAGCAGGTGGCGCAGCTCGAAGCGCAGCTCGGCTCGCGGCTGCTGCACCGCTCGACCCACGGCGTTACGGCGACCGAGATCGGCCTGCTCTACTACGAGAAGTGCAAGCTGATCGCCCACCATGTCGACGAGGCTGAATCGGTGGCGGCGCTGCTGCAGTCGCAGGTGCAGGGCGGCCTGCGCATCAGCAGCTCGGTCGCCTTCGGCCGGCGGGTGCTGGTGCCGCTGGTGATGCGCTTCATGGCGCTGAACCCGAAGCTGCAGGTCGAGCTCAGCTTCGAGGACCGCCAGGTCGACCTGGTCGAGCAGGGCATCGACATCGCGATCCGCATGGGGCGCCTGGCCGACTCGACGCTCGGCGCGCGCTTTCTCGGCACCAACCCCTGGGTGGTGGTCGGCTCGCCCGACTACCTGGCGCAACGCGGCGAGCCGCGCAAGCCGGCCGACCTGGCTCGCCACGACGCCCTGGTCTACAGCACCGTGCAGGGCGATGCCCGCTGGCTCTTCGCCGGCGCCGACGGGCGGCTGCAGCCGACGGCGGTGCGCGGCCCGCTGCGCTCGAACAACCTGTCGGCGCTGCTGGCGGCGGCGCGCGGCGGCATGGGGCTCGCGGCGCTGCCGTGGTACGTCGCCCACGAGTCGGTCAAGTCGGGCGCGGTGCAGCCGGTGCTCACCGATTGGCAGCTGCCGTCGCAGGAGATCCATGCGGTGTACCCGTCACCGCGCCAGGTGCCGGCCAAGGTCAGCCGGTTCATCGAATGGCTGCAAGGGCAGATCGGCGATTCCTGGTGGGCCGACCTGCCCTGAACGCGCTCGAAGAAAAAACGCGCCTGCGCGACGCTCGGCACCGTTGGCGAACGGCGCGGCGCGCAAGTTCCGGATTGACGCCGGTGCGCGTCTACAGAATTATTCAGCCACGACTTCGATCGCCCCGACCCGGTCTCTGCAGGCGCAGGGCCGACACAACAACCACACCCACTCCGGAGAAGCGCCCGTGACCTGGCAACAAATCTACGACCCGTTCGGCAACATGATCATCTCCACCTTGCTGGCGGCGATTCCCGTCGTGGTGATGCTCGCGGCCCTCGGCTTCTTCCACATCAAGGCGCATCTCGCCGCCGCGATGGGGCTGACGGCCGCGGTGCTCGTCGCGATATTCGCCTACGGCATGCCCGCCGGGATGGCCGGCCGGGCGGCTTTGTACGGCGGCTTCACCGGCCTGCTGCCGATCGGCTGGATCGTGCTCAACATCATCTTTTTGCAGCAGCTCGCCGAGAAGAACGGGAGCTTCAAGATCCTCCAGGATTCGCTCTCCGGCATCACCGAGGACCGGCGCCTGCAGTTGCTGCTGATCGCCTTTTGCTTCGGCGCGTTTTTCGAGGGCGCGGCCGGCTTCGGCACGCCGGTCGCGGTCACCGCGGGCATCCTGATCGGGCTCGGTTTTTCGCCGCTCGCGGCCTCCGGCCTGAGCCTGATCGCCAACACCGCGCCGGTCGCCTTCGGCGCGCTCGGCACGCCGGTGATCACGCTCGCCAAGGTGCACGGCTACGATTTGATGGCGGTCACGGCGATGATCGGCCGACAGTTGCCGCTCTTTTCGCTGCTGGTGCCGTTCTGGCTGATCTGGGCCTTCGCCGGGCGCCGCGCGATGCTTGAGATCTGGCCGGCGATCCTGGTCACCGGGCTGTCGTTCGCAATTCCGCAGTACCTGGTCAGCAACTTCATCGGCCCGGAACTCGTCGACATCATCGCCGCGATCGTCTCGATGGCGGCGCTGATCGGTTTTCTGCGCGTCTGGCAACCCAAGGTCCTCTGGACGTCGCCGTCGCTGCGCGGCCACGACGTGAGCGCCGGCGAAGCCAAGGCGCCTGTGGCGGCCGTCCGGCACTCGCGCGCCGAGCTGATTCGCGCCTGGACGCCGTGGGCGATCCTGTCGGTGTTCGTGTTCGTCTGGGGCCTGCCGCAGTTCAAGACTTTCCTGAACGGCATCTACGCGCCGGCGTTTCCGATCGGCGGCCTGCACAACCTGGTGCTGAAGATGCCGCCGGTGGTGCCGGCGCCGGTCAAGGAGGGTGCCGTCTACACGCTCAACCTGCTCTCGGCGACCGGCACCGGCATTCTGCTGTCAGCGATCGTCGGCGGGCTGGTGATGAAGTACAACCCGGCGCAGATCGTCGGCCAGTGGCTGAAGACGATCTGGCTGGTGCGCTACTCGCTGATGACGATCGTGCTGATGCTGGCCCTCGGCACCTTGACGCGCTACTCGGGCACCGACACGACGCTCGGCCTGGCGTTCGCCAACAGCGGCGTCTTCTACCCCTTCTTCGGCACCCTGATGGGCTGGATCGGCGTGGCGATGACGGGCTCGGACACCGCCTCGAACGTGCTCTTCGGCGGCATGCAGAAGGTGGCGGCCGAGCACCTCGGCCTGTCGCCCAACCTGATGGGGGCGGCCAACAGCTCGGGCGGCGTGATGGGCAAGATGATCGACGCCCAGTCGATCGTCGTCGCCTCGACCGCGACCCGCTGGTTCGACCACGAAGGCGACATCCTGCGCTACGTCTTCTT
>CAXTDH010000467.1:0-3410 GCA_964242405.1 uncultured Rhizobacter sp.
GGCCGGTAGTCGGGCGTCGCGCGCAGGCCGGCATGCTGCGGCGTGTCGACGACAGCGCGCATTCGCCTGCAGCTTTCGGGCGGAGGATTAGCACCTGGCGTGCCCGTGGGGCTCGGTGGAACGACCGAAGTGAGCCGCGTCAACCCCCCTTTTACTGACGAATGCTTCACGAACTCTCAGCAGTTCGGCCTAAGTGGATGATCCACAAGCGCTTTTCACTTTCTTCAAACGATCTGTGGATAACTTTGTGGGCAAGCTGCGTCTGGGAGCCGGAACTGCTTGTCGCGCCTGAAGTTTTTGAAGATTGCCCGCTTTCAGGGCAGCGGATACCGATAAGCAAAATCAACGACTTACGCGTTTGTAACCAAATGTATGTCACCGCGAAGCGTTTGTTGTGACAGCCTCCAGGCAGAGTCGTATTTGGGGATAAGTCAAGCCCTAAGCAAATGAATTTCAGCCAGTCGATGGCTTGGGGCGCTTTGATGAGTCAAATCGGCGACAACCCGCGCAGGCGACGGGACTCGCGGTGCACGGCCTCCACCAACACGTCAACATGCTCGGGCGGCGTGTGCTGGCTGATGCCGTGCCCGAGATTGAAGATGTGACCGGAGGCGGGGCTCGGCGTGCCGAAGCTCTCGAGTGTTCGCGTCACTTCGGCACGGATCTGCGGCGGCGGCGCGAACAGCACGTTCGGGTCGATGTTGCCCTGCAGCGACACCCGGTCACCGACCAGACGACGGGCGGCGCCCAGGTTGACCGTCCAATCGAGGCCGACCACGTCGGCGCCCAGGTCGGCGATCTCCTCCAGCCACGGCCCGCCGCCCTTGGTGAAAACGATCTGCGGGATGCGCTGGCCGCCGTGCTCGCGCTTGAGCTGCTGCAGCACGCGCCGGGTATAGGCCAGGCTGAACGACTGGAACGCACCGTCGGCGAGCACGCCGCCCCAGCTGTCGAAGATCATCACCGCCTGGGCGCCGGCGTCGATCTGGGCGTTCAGATAGGCCGCGACCGCGTCGGCGTTGACCGCCAGCATCCGGTGCAGCAGGTCGGGGCGGGCGTAGAGCATCGTCTTGACCAGCCGGTAGTCGTCCGACCCCGCCCCTTCGACCATGTAGCAGGCGAGCGTCCACGGGCTGCCGGAAAAGCCGATCAGCGGCACCCGGCCGTCGAGGGCGCGTCGGATCGATGCGACGGCGTCGAACACATAACGCAGCTTGTCGAGATCCGGCACCGCCAGCTTGGCGACCGCCGCTTCGTCGCGCACCGGGTGCGCGAACTTCGGGCCCTCGCCGAGCGCGAACGACAAGCCCAGGCCCATGGCATCGGGCACGGTCAGGATGTCGCTGAACAGGATCGCGGCGTCGAGCGGGTAGCGCTCCAGCGGCTGCAGCGTCACCTCGGTGGCGAGGTCGGGGCTGGTCGCCAGGCCCATGAAGCTGCCGGCGCGGGCCCGGCTCGCGCGGTACTCGGGCAGGTAGCGGCCGGCCTGGCGCATCAGCCAGACGGGGGTGTGATCGGTCGGCTGGCGCAGGCAGGCGCGCAGAAAGCTGTCGTTCCGAAGGGGGGCGTGCATGCGTCGATTGTCGCAAAGCAGGCCGGCCAGTCTGCGGTGGTGCGGGGAGATCACAGTGCGCGACAGCGGCGGTCGACCTGCCGATAATCGGTCGACCGTTCCACCCCTCCCGGAGACTCACATGCTGGCCCAAGACATCCTGCACACCATCGGCAACACGCCGCACATCCGGATCAACCGCCTGTTCGGCAACGACCACAGCGTCTACATCAAGAGCGAACGCGCCAACCCCGGTGGTTCGATCAAGGACCGGATCGCCTTGGCGATGGTCGAGGAGGCCGAAGCCTCGGGCGCGCTGCAGCCCGGCGGCACGATCATCGAGCCGACCTCCGGCAACACGGGTGTCGGCCTGGCGATGGTGGCCGCGGTCAAGGGCTACAAGCTGATCCTGGTGATGCCCGACAGCATGAGCGTCGAGCGCCGGCGCCTGATGCTCGCCTACGGCGCGCGCTTCGAGCTGACGCCGCGCGAGAAGGGCATGAAGGGCTCCATCGCCCGTGCCCAGGAGCTGGTCGCGGCGACGCCCGGCGGCTGGATGCCGCAGCAGTTCGAGAACCAGGCCAACATCGACGTCCATGTGCGGACGACGGCGCAGGAGATCGCCGCCGACTTTCCGAGCGGCGTCGATGCGTTGATCACCGGCGTCGGCACCGGCGGCCACATCACCGCCTGCGCCCAGGTGCTGAAGGCGATGTGGCCGAAGCTGCAGGTGTTCGCGGTCGAGCCGGCGGCGTCGCCGGTGATCAGCGGCGGCGCGCCCAGCCCGCACCCGATCCAGGGCATCGGTGCCGGCTTCGTGCCGAAGAACCTGCACACCGAGCTGCTCGACGGGGTGATTCAGGTCGACGCAGAAGCGGCACGCGAGATGGCGCGGCGATCGGCCCGCGAGGAGGGCATCCTGGTGGGTATTTCATCGGGCGCCACGCTCGCGGCGATCGCCCAGAAGCTGCCCAGCCTGGCGTCGGGTTCGACGGTGCTCGGCTTCAACTACGACACCGGCGAGCGCTATTTGTCGATCGAGGGCTTCCTGCCGACCGAGTAGCAACGACTTGACACGCAGCGTCATGCCTTGCGAGTCGCAACTCATCCAGGCCGCGATCGCCAAGGCGGTCGGTATGGCTTTGATGTCGACTGTTTGAGGCGTGATTCTCGGGCGGCCATCATCCAAGGCCGAGCAGACGCAGTGCCCAACCATGGGTGCGGGAGCCGGGCTCGGACAGGGTGTTCAGCACGCTCATGTGGTGGCGAAGCGGAATGGTTTCGCAGGTCACCGCCCCTGGGCCCCAGGCGGTTGCGATAGACGAAGTCTGGCGGTGAAATTCGTCGCTTTCGTCGGCACCGACGACCGCGACCAGCGGAGCGTGCGGCGTCGGCATCCGGGCCGGGCTCAGCCGCCGCGCTGACGCCTTCGTCAGGCGAAGGTCCGGCGCGAGGAACGGTGCATGCCGCAGCGGCTCGAGTTCATGGATACCTGAAATCGACAGGCCGCCCTTGACCAGGTCGCCCGGCAGGTCCGGCGCCACCGCTTGCCAGTCGCAGCCGAGCATCATCGCCGCCAGGTGGCCGCCTGCCGAATGCCCCGCGATGACGATCCGCTGGCCATCGCCGCCGTAGTCCGCCGCATGCCGGTAGATCCAGGCGATCGCACGTACCGCCTGCAGGACGATGTGCTCGACCGAGACGGCCGGGCAAAGCGAATAACCGGGCAGCGCGACCATCGCGCCAGCGTCGACGAATGGCGGCGCGACAAAGCTCTGGTCGCGCTTGTCGAGGGCACGCCAGTAGCAGCCGTGCAAGTAAACAAGACTCGGCACGCCCGGCGAACGCGCAGGAAAGA
>CAXTDH010000468.1:0-3396 GCA_964242405.1 uncultured Rhizobacter sp.
CGATGCCGAGGATGAAGGCGAGCTGCTTGGCCACCTCGGTCTTGCCGACGCCGGTCGGGCCGCTGAACAGGAAGGAGCCGATCGGCTTGTCCGGCCGGCCGAGGCCCGAACGCGCCATCTTGATCGCAGCCGCCAGCGCCTCGATCGCCGGCTCCTGGCCGAACACGACGCTGTTCAGATCGCGGTCGAGCGTCTTCAGCTTGCCGCGGTCGTCGCTGGACACGCTGGCCGGCGGAATGCGGGCGATCTTGGCCACAATTTCTTCCACCTCCGCACGGGTGATGGTCTTCTTCTGCTTGTTCTTCGGCAGGATGCGCTGGGCGGCACCGGCCTCGTCGATCACGTCGATCGCCTTGTCGGGCAGGTGCCGGTCATTGATGTACTTCGCCGACAGCTCGGCCGCTGCCTGCAGCGCACCGACGGCGTACTTGACACTGTGGTGCTCCTCGAAGCGCGACTTCAAGCCCTTCAGGATCTCGACCGTTTGCTCGACCGACGGCTCGACCACGTCGACTTTCTGGAAACGACGCGACAGCGCCGCATCCTTCTCGAAGATGCCGCGGTACTCGCTGAAGGTGGTGGCACCGATGCACTTCATCGCCCCGGAGCTGAGCGCCGGCTTCAGCAGGTTGCTCGCGTCCAGCGTGCCGCCCGAGGCCGCCCCCGCACCGATGAGGGTGTGGATCTCGTCGATGAACAGCACGGCGTTCGGCTGGTCCTTCAACTGCTTCAGCACGCCTTTGAGGCGCTGCTCGAAGTCACCGCGGTACTTGGTGCCGGCGAGCAAGGCGCCCATGTCGAGCGAGTACACGACCGAATCGGCCAGCACTTCCGGCACGTCGGCCTGGGTGATGCGCCAGGCCAGGCCCTCGGCGATCGCCGTCTTGCCGACACCGGCTTCACCAACCAGCAGCGGATTGTTCTTGCGCCTGCGGCACAGGATCTGGATGACCCGCTCGACCTCGTGCTCACGGCCGATCAGCGGGTCGATCTTGCCGTCCCGGGCCAGCTGGTTGAGGTTTTGGGTGAACTGATCCAGCGGCGAGCCCTTGCCGTCGCCTTCTTCCTTGTCGTTCTCGGAACTGCCCGAATTGCCCTCGGCTGGCTTGGCGGGCTCCGGCGGATCGCTCTTCTTGATGCCGTGGGCGATGAAGTTGACGACGTCCAGCCGGGTCACACCCTGCTGGTGCAGGTAATAGACCGCATGACTGTCCTTCTCGCCGAAGATAGCGACCAGTACGTTCGCGCCGGTCACTTCCTTCTTACCGCTGCCGGTCGACTGCACGTGCATGATTGCCCGCTGGATCACCCGCTGAAAACCGAGCGTCGGCTGGGTATCGACTTCATCGGAGCCGCCGACCGTCGGCGTGTTCTCCTTGATGAAGCCGAGCAGGCTCTTGCGCAGGTCGTCGATGTTGGCCGAGCAGGCACGCAGCACTTCGGCGGCCGACGGGTTGTCGAGCAGTGCCATCAGCAGGTGCTCGACGGTGATGAATTCGTGACGCTGCTGACGCGCTTCGACGAACGCCATGTGCAGACTGACTTCAAGTTCTTGCGCGATCATGCGGCCTCCATAATGCATTGCAACGGGTGACCACCGCGACGCGCGGCAGCCAACACCAATTCAACCTTCGTCGCGGCGACGTCCTTCGAGTAGACACCGCAGACGCCTCGACCGTCATGATGAATCTTCAGCATGATCTGGGTCGCGGTTTCGAGGTCGCGTTTGAAATACTCCTGCAGCACCATGACGACGAACTCCATCGGCGTGTAATCGTCGTTCAACAGCACCACCTGGTACATGCGGGGCGGTTCGACTTTTGCAACCTGCCGCTCGGCGACGACCGAACCCTGCCTATCATCCGGCTTGGGCCGGGCCACCTTCGGCACCTTCGGCGGTGTAGTTTCGTCAGCCATGTTTCATTCTATCGACTTGGGCCTCGGTGTTGCAGGCTAGTCATATTGCGCTTCAGGGTCGTTTCGCAAGCGTGGAGAAGCACCTCTGCTCGTGCATTTTTCGCGCCACCAGCCCGTAGCGCCCGGCATGGCCGTCGAGGGTTGCCTCGATTGACAGCCGATTTCGGACGGCGCAAGAATTCTGCCCGCACCACAAAAGGGGGACATCATGGCCACCGGAACAGTCAAATGGTTCAACGACGCCAAAGGCTTCGGGTTCATCGAGCCGGAAGCCGGCGGCGAAGACATCTTCGCCCACTTCTCGGCGATTCGGATGGACGGCTTTCGCACGCTCAAGCAGGGCGGGAAAGTCAGCTTCGAGGTGGTCGAAGGGCCGAAGGGCCGGCTCGCACAGAACATCGCGTCGCTGGATGCCCCGCCGGTGGCAGAGGCCGAGGAGCGACAGAGCGTGTCGGCGGACTGACATTTCGTCGCTCCGGCCGGCGCGGCGTCGACGACGAAGCAGGTCGTACATCAACCCGGCATGGGAGATGACCGGCCCACCGACCCCGCATCGGAGACGGCCAGCCGGAGGGGTGACGCGACTCGTCGCGCATCCGGCTCACATGTGATCGATCATCACCTGCCCGAAGCCGGAGCAGGAAACCTGGGTCGCGCCATCCATCAATCGGGCGAAGTCGTAGGTCACCTTTTTCGAATCGATCGACTTTTCCATCGAACTGATGATCAGGTCGGCCGCTTCCTTCCAGCCCATGTGGCGCAGCATCATCTCCGCCGACAGGATCTCGGAGCCGGGATTGACGTAGTCCTTGCCGGCGTATTTCGGCGCGGTGCCGTGCGTGGCCTCGAACATGGCGATGGAATCGGACAGGTTGGCGCCCGGCGCGATGCCGATGCCGCCGACCTGCGCGGCTAAGGCGTCGGACACATAGTCGCCGTTGAGGTTCAGCGTCGCGATGACCGAGTACTCGGCGGGCCGAAGCAGGATCTGCTGCAGGAAGGCATCGGCGATCGAATCCTTGACGACGATGTCGCGGCCCGTCTTCGGGTTCTTGAACTTGCACCACGGGCCGCCGTCGATCAGTTGGGCACCGAACTCGCTCTGCGCCAGGTTGTAGGCCCAGTCACGGAAGCCACCTTCGGTGAACTTCATGATGTTGCCCTTGTGCACGATCGTCACGGAGGGCTTGTCGTTGTCGATCGCATACTGGATGGCCTTGCGGACCAGGCGCTCCGTGCCCTCGCGCGACACCGGCTTGATGCCGATGCCGGAGGTGTTCGGGAAGCGGATCTTCTTGACGCCGAAGTCCTCCTGGAGGATCTTGATCAGCCGCTTGGCCTTTTCGCTCTCCGCCTCGAATTCGATGCCGGCGTAGATATCCTCGGAGTTCTCCCGGAAGATCACCATGTTGGTCTTCTCCGGCTCCTTCACGGGCGAGGGAACGCCCTTGAAGTACTGGATCGGCCGCAGGCAGACGT
>CAXTDH010000469.1:0-3388 GCA_964242405.1 uncultured Rhizobacter sp.
GTGAAGAGCCGCGCGATCGACCGCACGACCTACCTGCGCCGTCCCGATCTCGGCCGACAGCTCGCCGCCGACGATGCCGAGCGACTGCGCGAAGTGGCTGCCGTCGGGCACTCGGGCAGCACCGACAGCACCGACAGCACCGGCAGCACCGGCAGCACCGGCGACACCGGCAGCACCGACGACACCAGCGGCATCGTGAGCACCGGCAGCACCGCCGACATCTGCATCGTCATCGGCGACGGCCTCTCCTCGTTGGCGGTCGAACGGCAGGCGTTGCCGCTCCTGACCGCGCTGCGCGGCCATCTGCCGGCCGACACCCGCTGGACGCCCATCGTCGTCGCCACACAAGCGCGCGTCGCGCTCGGCGACGAGGTGGGCGAGATCTTCGGCGCCCGACTGCTCCTCGTGCTGATCGGCGAACGCCCCGGTCTCAGTTCACCGGACAGCTTGGGGATCTACCTGACCCACGACCCGAAGCGCGGGCGCCACGACGCCGAGCGCAACTGCATCTCGAACGTGCGCCCCGAAGGCCTCGGCCACGACGCCGCGGCGTTCAAGCTCGCCTGGTTGATTCGTGAGTCGCTGCGCCGTGGCCTGAGCGGCGTCGGCCTCAAGGACGAAAGCGACCTGGGCGTCCTGGACGCGCCGGCAGCGAGGCCGGCCGTCAGCGCAGCGCCCTCCCGTTAGTTCTCCAATTCAATCGATCCCACCTGCGAACCGACCGGCGACCTGGCGCTGACCTCGGCCCAGAAACGCGCTTTGCGAGCGTGCTGCAGGCGAATTCCCGCCACGTAAGTTTCGTGAGACGGGAGCGAGCCAAGATCTGCACCCTCGGCCTCGATCGCGGCGAGACGATGCCAGTACCGCACAGCGTGACCATAGGCCGGTGCATAGCCCTTCTCGAGAATGGCATCGAGCAAGGCGCGGTAGACGGCTGTCGCACCGGCGCGCCGTTGCTTGCAAGGATTCGCGCGCGCCGTATTCATCGCCCGAGGCCAGCGCATCGAGTCGGACAGGCCATTCGTCCGGTGGCGATTCACAAGCCGCCGCGGCCCGCAGCCACAGTCGGCAGCCCGCCTCGATGGCGCCACCGATCGCACCATCGGAGTCGTCGGCCCGCTCGAAGAACTTGGCGTCGGATTCGATGAACGCCTCGAACAGATCGAGCGCCGCGGGCGGGTCCAGGGGCAGCAATTCGGCCTCGATCTGACCGAGCCACGTCTCCAGTTCGACCGCGAACTCCGCTGATTCGCGATAGGTCAGGAAGCGACTGGCACGGCGCCAACCTGTGAGCGCCTTGCGGAAGTTCGCCGCGAGCCGCTTAGGGTCGTTGGCGAGCTGCAGGCGCTGCAGTCGTTTGGCGACCGGCGCGTGGTCGCGCGCCAGTTCGAGCAGCACGTCGGCCAAACGGGTCGGCGCAAGCTGGCGGACAAAGGTTTCGAAGTCGACGGCAGCGGGCGCTCGCGGCATGCGCATGATTGTGCCGCGCGGCGGGCACCGTGATGCGCTCCTAGGTGCAGAGACGCGCTCTCGCGGGCCGCCATGCGCTCGGTCGCGCCCTCAATAACACGGCCTGCCTGCTCAGGCCGGCACCTTGAACACCTGCCGCAGGTAGGCGAGAAACGTCTCGTCGTCGCACAACAGCTTGCCCGGGCTGTCGGAGAGCTTGGCGACCGGCTGCCGGTTCGCCCGCGTCAGCTTCATGACGATGTGCAGCGTCTTCAGCCCCATGTCGTTGGTGAGGTTGGTGCCGATGCCGAAACCGAGCTGGGTGCGGTCGGCGAACTGCCGATAGAGAGAGATCGAACGCTCGAAATCGAGGCCGTCGGAGAAGACGAGGCGCTTGGTGTGGGCATCGACCCGCAGCTTCGCATAGTGGGCGAGCGCCTTCTCGCCCCAGACGACCGGGTCACCGGAATCATGGCGCAGGCCGTCGAAGAGCTTGGCGAAGTAGAGGTCGAAGTCGAGCAAAAAGGCGTCCATGCCGACGACGTCGGTGAGCGCCACGCCGAGATCGCCGCGATATTCCTGCACCCAATCCTCGAAAGCAGCCTTCTGGAAATCGCGAAGCCGCACGCCCAGGGTCTGGTAGGTCTGAAGGTATTCGTGCGCCATGGTGCCGATCGGCACCAGGTTCATGTCGCGCGCGAACAGCACGTTCGACGCACCCTTGAAGAACTGCGGCACCTCGCGCTTGAAGGTCGCGACGACTTCCCGGTGCCAGTCGCCCGAGAAGCGCCGGCGCACGCCGAAATCGAAGAACTCGAACGGGTGGCGGCGCGCCGGCTCGCGTCCGAATTCATGCAATCGCTCGATCTTCGCCGCCAGGCGCTTGCGGCCCTCGGCCCAGGCCGCTGCCTGGTCGAAGCGGCGGAAGTAGAGCTCGTTGACGATCGCCAGCACGTAGATCTCGAAGGCCATCACATGGACCTGCGGGCCGATCGCCACGATCTCGAGCTGATCGCCGACCGCCCGGGCGCTGATGAATTCACGCTGGAAGTGAAAGATGCGCAGGAAGTCGACGAAGTCGGAGCGCATGAAGCGCAGGCTGTTGAGGTAATCCAGCTCGTCGGGCCGAAACTTCAGTGCGCAGAGGTGGTCGAGTTCCCGGTCGACTTCTTTCACCAGGTCGGCGAGCGGGTAGCCGGGCGCGTTGCGGCAGACGAAGGTGTACTCGGACTGGGTGGCCGGGTGCCGGTGCAGCATCGCCTGCCACATGGTGAACTTGTAGAGGTCGGTGTCGAGCAGGCTGGTGATGACGGGTTGCATCGGTTCTCCGGCGAGGGTGCAAGTACGGGAGGTGCACGGGGCGCAGAGCTGCATTGTCGGGTCCGTGCCGAAGCCGCCGCGAAGGGCGATACTCCGGCCGACCCCAGGAGACTCCCCCATGACCCGCGCGATCGCCTTCTTCCTGATCTTGTTGCTCGTCGGCCTTTTCGCCGGGCTGAACTGGGGCGCTTTCAACGCCGCCGCGCCGCTGTCGCTCGGCGTGACGACGGTGCAGGCGCCGCTCGGCCTCATCATGCTCGGGCTGGTCACGTTCCTGTGCGTGCTGTTCGCGATCTGGGTAATTTCGCTGCAAGCCGCGGCGCTGGTCGAATCGCGGCGTCAGACGAAGGAGCTGCAGGCGCAACGTGCCCTCGCCGACAGCGCCGAAGCGTCGCGTTTCACCGAGCTGCGCAGCCAGCTGATGGCCCGGCTCGACACGCTGCAGCAGGAGCTGCGCATGGCCACCGAGCAGAACGGCAACACCGTGGCCGCTCATCTCGGCCAACTCGAAGACCGGCTCGAGCGGGCTCGACTGTTGCCCTGACGTCTTGACTGACCACGCCGGCCGCTGCTGGCCGAAGCGAGAAACCCCACCCATGCAGACCGGCCGGCTCGAAGC
>CAXTDH010000470.1:0-3379 GCA_964242405.1 uncultured Rhizobacter sp.
CCGCACCCCGTTTCGGAAGGTCCTCGTCGCCAACCGCGGCGAGATCGCGCTGCGGGTGATGCGCAGCGCCCGTGCGCTCGGCTACCGGACGGTGGCCGTCCACTCGACGGCCGATGCCGATGCGCAGCATGTGCGCGAGGCGGATCAGGCCGTCTGCATCGGTGAGCCCCTGCCGGCGCAGTCCTACCTGAACATCCCGGCGATCATCGACGCCGCCCGGCTCGCCGGCGCCGATGCCGTCCATCCCGGCTACGGCTTCCTCGCCGAGCACGCCGGTTTCGCCCGCGCCTGCCGTGACGCCGGCCTGGTCTTCATCGGCCCGCCGCCCGAGGCGATCGCGGCGATGGGCCACAAGGCCGGCGCGAAGACGGTGATGCGGGATGCCGGCGTGCCGTGCATCCCCGGCTACCAGGGCGAGGACCAGGACGCCGCCCGGCTGGCCGACGAGGCCGCGCGCATCGGCTACCCGGTGATGATCAAGGCGTCGGCCGGCGGTGGCGGCCGCGGCATGCGGCTGGTGGCGACGGCCGGCGATTTCGCGGCGCTGCTCGAGAGCGCGCAATCCGAGGCGCGCAACGCCTTCGGCGATGCCGAAGTGATCCTCGAGCGGGCGGTCGTGCGGCCGCGCCACATCGGGATACAGGTCTTCGCCGACCGCCTCGGCCAGGCCATCCACCTCGGCGAGCGCGATTGCTCGGTGCAGCGCCGCCATCAGAAGCTCATCGAGGAAGCGCCCTCGCCGGCGGTATCGGCCGAACTGCGCGAGCGGATGGGCGCCGTGGCGGTGGCGGCGGTCAAGGCGATCGGCTACGAAGGCGCCGGCACGCTCGAATTCCTGCTCGACGCGAACGGCGACTTCTACTTCATGGAAATGAATACCCGGCTGCAGGTCGAGCACCCGGTGACCGAGGCGATCACCGGCCTGGACCTGATCGAGTGGCAGCTCCGGGTCGCGGCGGGCGAGCCGCTGCCGTTGACGCAGGATCAGGTTCGCTTCAACGGTCATGCGATCGAGGTGCGGCTTTGCGCCGAAGACGCCGACCGCGACTTCATGCCGCAAAGCGGCCGGATGGCGCTCTGGCGGATGCCGCCGCAGCTGCGCATCGAGACCGCGATGGCCGACGGTGCCGACATCCCGCCGTTCTACGATTCGATGATCGCCAAGCTGGTCGCCCACGGGCCGACCCGGGAGGAAGCGCTGCGCAAGCTCCTGGCCGGCCTGACGGACGGCGTCGCGCTCGGTGTGACCACCAACCAGGCGTTCCTGCAGCGCTGCCTCGCGCAGCCTGCGTTCGCTGCGGGCGAGGCCACCACCGCCTTCATCGGCGAACACCTGGAGGCGTTGCGCCAGCCCGACGCCGGCACACGGGCGCTTGGCCTGGCGCTCGCCGCGGTGCTGTTGAGCGAGGCGCCGGCAGACGCGCCATCGCAAACGCCGGGGCGGCGCCTGACATCCGGCACCCTGCCGACTTCGTTGCGCATCGAGTCGGCCGGCGCGCTCCACACGGTCGCTGTCGTGCGGTCACAGCGGCGGCAGTCGAGCGTCACGCTCGCCGACCGGACGGTCGAGATCGCCCTTCGGGAGATCGGCGACGGCAGCGTCCGCTTCCTCTGCAACGGCCTGACCGAGCAGGCGAGCTGGGTCCGGGACGGCAACTTTCTGCTGCTCCATTACCGCGGGCAGCCCTTCCAGTTCGAGGACAGAACCCGCGCCGCTTCGGCCCGGCCGGGCGAGGCGGCGGGCGATGGCAGATTGCGGGCATCGATGAACGGCAGGGTCGTGGCGGTGCTGGTCGCGGTCGGCGACACCGTCCGGGCCGGCCAGCCGATCGCGACACTCGAGGCGATGAAGATGGAACACGTCCACGCGGCACCCGCTGCCGGCCGGGTCAGCGCCCTGCACGTCGAGCCCGGCGATCAGGTGGCCGCGGGCCGGCTGGTGGCCGAGATCGAGGTCGCTGCGCCATGACCGCCGAAGCACCCGACATGACTGCCCAGGCGCCGGCAGCGGCCGCCGAGGCACCTGCCATCACCGCCGAGTCGCCGGCCGTGCTCATCGAGCGGCGTGACCAGGCGATCTGGATCACCCTCAACCGCCCGGACAAGCGCAACGCCCTCGATGCGCAGGTCATCAACGGCATCCGCGAAGGCTATGCCCGGGCGCACGCCGACCGCGACATCCGCGCCATCGTCCTGACCGCCGCCGGCGACAAGGCCTTCTGCGCCGGCGGCGACCTGCAGCCGGGCGCCGTCTTCGGGTTCGACCTGTCGGTGCCCAACCTCGACTATGCCGACCTGCTGCGCGACGCCCAGAACGCGACCCTGCCCAGCATCGCCCGCATCAACGGCCTGTGCATGGCCGGGGGCATCGGCCTGGTCTGCATGACCGACCTGGCCATCGCCGCCGACGACGCCCTCTTCGGCCTGCCCGAAGTCAAGATCGGCCTCTTCCCGATGCAGGTGTTGAGCCTCCTGCAGGCGATCGTGCCGCGCCGCACGGTGCGCGAATGGTGCCTGACCGGCGAGCCGTTCGGCGCCGTCGAGGCGTGCGACGCCGGCCTGCTGAACTACGTCGTGCCGCGAGCCGAACTCGACGCGAAGACGCAGTGGCTGCTCGACCGGCTGACGGGCAAGTCGCCGACCGCCCTGCGCCGCGGCAAGTACGCGATGCGCGCGCTGGCCTCGATGTCCTTCGACGAAGGCCTCGCCTACGCCGAAAGCCAGATCGCCCTGCTGGCGCTGACCGAGGACGCGAAGGAAGGCCTGGCCTCGTTCAACGAAAAGCGCAAGCCGGTGTGGACGGGCCGGTGACATCGCCCGCCAACCCGCCGATGGAGACGACCCGATGCAGCACCACGACCTGACCCTCATCGACGGCCTGAAGCGCCAGTTGCGCGACCGGCCGGAGCAGATCGCCTACCGCGCCGGCGACCGGCGCATCAGCTTCGCGGAGCTCGACCGCCTCAGCAACCGCGTCGCCAACGGCTTGGTCGTGAGCGGCGTCCTGCCCGGCAGCCGGGTCGCCCTGCTGACGCAGCAGCACCTGGACTGCATGCTGGTCACCCTCGCGGCGTGCAAGATCGGCGCGGTCTGCATGCCGTGCAACTGGCGTCTGTCGGCCGCCGAGATCGAATACATCGTCAACGACGGCGAGTCGAGCTTCCTGCTGGTCGATGCTGCCTTCGTGCCGACGGTGCGAGCCGCCTCGATGCCGGCACTGACAACGATCGTCTGCACCGACCGGGCGTGCGACGGCCTGGCGTCGTTCGCCGATTGGCACGCCGCGTTCGACGACCGCTTCGAGGCGATCGCCGCCACGCCGCACGACCCTGCCCTGCAGCTCTATTCCTCCGGCACCACCGGCCGGCCGAAAGGCATC
>CAXTDH010000471.1:0-3376 GCA_964242405.1 uncultured Rhizobacter sp.
GCTGGTAGACGGCGGCGGCGTCGGCGGTCTCGATGCCGACCAGCAACTCGGGCGGCATCGGCATCTTGGCAGTGTTCTTAAGGATTTCGCTGAGCACGCCGGGGGCGATCTTGCAGCCGCAACCGCCGCCGTGGGCGAGCGAGGTGAGGCGGGGGCCGCGGGCGGGGGTGGCAGCAGCGGCAGCGGCAGCAGCGGTGGTGGCGGTGGCGGCGACGAACGGTGCGGTCATGGGTGGTTCTCCAATAAGTCTCACTCGGGCGGCAGCCGCTTGAGCAGGCCGGCCAGCAGGTCATGGAGCACCGCCCTCTCGTGCACCGGCTCGAACAGCGGCGCCCGGGCATCGCACTGCCGCTGCAGACGCTCGAGTATCGCCGGCCGGTCGCGGCAGCGCTCGAGCAGGGCGGCGAGACCGGCGCCATCGCCCGGCTCGAAGTAGCCGTCGTAGTCGAGGCCGAGCAGACCGATATTGCCGGCGACGTGGCTCGCCAGCACCGGCGTGCCACTCGTCATGGCCTCGATCAGCACATGCGCCCCGCCCTCCATCAGGCTGCTGTTGACGAGCAGGTGAGCCCGCTGGATGCGCCGGCGGGTGGCTGTATGCGGCAGCGCGCCCAACCACCGATAGTTCGATTCACTCATCGCCTGCAGCGCCAGCGCCTCATCGCCGAGCGCCGGCTCGAGTGCGGCGCCGATGTGGTCGAGACGGATGTCGCGGCGCTCGACCAGGCGTCGAGCGGCGGCGAAATACGTCTGCGGCGCCTTGACCGCCCGGAGATGGCCGACCATCAAGGCGCGCAGGTGGCGCGACGTCTTGACGAGCGTCGGGCGTGTCGGCGTCGACTGGAAGCAGGTGACGGCTTTGGCGCGGTACGCGGCCGGCAGGTCGTCGATCGCCCGGTCGTGCAGCACGACGAGGCGGTCGGCGAGCGCCAGGGAGCGCTGGGTCGGGCCGTCGCCGGACGGCAGGTCGGCATAGAGGTCGGTGCCGGTCAGCACGACCGCGAGCGGTGCTTCGGGTCGCTCGGCCGTCCCGCGCTCGGCCGTCCCGCGCTCGGCCGTCCAGCGCTCGCCCGCCCAGCGCTCGATCGACGGCGCCGAGCGACGGGCATGCAGCGCGACCATGACGTCCGCCGGCTCGCTTTGCCAGCGATCGACCAGCACCACGCGATAATGACTGCTGAGCATCCCCGCCCAGCGTCTGGCCGTCTGCCAGTTGCCGTTGTTGGCATTGGCCAGTGCCGGCGTGACGATGCAGACCGAGGGGCGACGCGACATGGCGATGGTTATACCTGCCGGCAGCACGAGGGCAACGCCGGCGGCGACCGGGGATGGAGTGGCCGTCGACCAGCGCCAGGGTGCGGCCGTCGATCAGCGCCAAGGTGCGGCCAGCGTCGGCCCGCGGCAGGATCCGACCAGCGTCGACCTTCGGCGGCGCCCCGTCAGCGTGGACCTCCGGCATGACGAAGGCAGTGTGGACACCTCGCACGACGAGCCCACCATCCATCTCCGGCAGGCCGGAGCGGCAGCCCTCGCGGCGGCGCTTGCCACGCAGCGGGCGGAACTGCTGAGCCTTTTCGAGGGCTTCGAGGCGGCACTCGGCCAAACCGGCCTGCGCATCGCCTTCGACCCGGTGCTGAACCTGCCGCTCTGGGAGCTCGGCCACATCGGCTGGTTCGAGGAATACTGGCTGGCACGCAACGGCGAGCAGCGAGGCCGTGGTACCGCCTGCGACCCGGCGGCAGCTCGCAAGGCGTCGCTGCTGCCGGAGGCGGATCGGCTCTACGACTCGTCCCGGGTCGCCCACGCCCGGCGCTGGCAGCTCGACCTGCCGTCGCCCGCCGCGACCCGTGCCTACCTCGCCGACGTCCGGGCGTCGACGCTCGCCCTGCTGCGCGCCGCTTCCGCGAGCGACGACGACCTCTACTTCTTCCGGCTCTGCCTGTTTCACGAATCGATGCACGTCGAGGCCTGGCACTTCATGGCGCAGCAGCTCGGCATCGATCTCGGCGACGCGATGCGTGGCCGGTCCCCTGCCTCTACGGCCGTCACTGGCGAATGGCCGGTGCCGCCCGGCGTGCGCAGCTTCGGCGGCCCGACGGCCGGCTTCGCCTTCGACAACGAACTGGCTGCCGGCGAGCGCCGTGTCGACGCGTTCACGATCGACCGGGCACCGCTGACCTGGGCGCGTTTCCTGCCGTTCATCGACGCCGGCGGTTATCGGCAACCCGACCATTGGACGGTCGCAGGCTGGAATTGGCGGACCCGGCTCGGGCGCGAGCAGCCCCGGCACCTGCGGCGCGGCGGCGGCGGTGGCGGTGGCGGTGGCGGTGGCGGATGGGAGCAGCAGCGCTTCGGCCGCTGGCACCCGCTCGACCTCGAGGCACCGGTCTTTCCCATCAGCGCCCATGAAGCCCGCGCCTGGTGCCGCTGGGCCGGCCGCCGCCTGCCGACCGAGGCCGAATGGGAGAGCGCCGCCCAGCTCGCCGCGGCCACCGGCGAGCCTTTCGCATGGGGCCAGGTCTGGGAGTGGACCGCCAGCCCCTTCGCGCCCTACTCCGGGTTCGCCGCCCATCCTTACCGCGACTATTCGGCGCCCTGGTTCGACGGCCGGCCGGTGCTGCGCGGCGGATCCTTCGCAACCGCCTCCTGCCTGCGGGACCCTCGTTTCCGAAACTTCTTCGCAGCCGATCGGAACGACGTGTTCGCCGGATTTCGGACCTGCGCCGACCTCGGCGGCGACTGACGACAAGCCGGCAGGCGGATTTCGCGTGTAATGGAGTCCCGAAGCCGGACCCTTGCTCCATGCCGATGCCCAACATTTTTCGTTTCCTGCAGCAGCCGCGCGCTTTCCTCGCTGCCGCCCTTTTGCTGGTCGCCGGGGCAACCGCCCAAGCCCAGCAGGTGCTGCGCGTCACCGCCATCCCCGACGAATCGCCCACCGAACTCGCCCGCAAGGCCGGGCCGCTCGTCAAGTACCTCGAGTCGCAGCTGGGCATGAAGGTCGAGTTCACGCCCGTCAGCGACTACGCCGCCTCGGTCGAAACGCTCGTCGCCCACAAGGTTGATCTCGCCTGGTTCGGCGGCTTTACCTTCGTCCAGGCGTCGGTGCGCTCGGGCGGCAAGGTGATCCCGATCGTGCAGCGCGAGGAGGACGAGCGCTTCCGCTCCGTCTTCATCACCGCCGACCCGTCGATCCGGACGCTCGCCGACCTGAAGGGCAAGGACGTGAGCTTCGGCGCCCAGAGCTCCACCAGCGGCCACCTGATGCCGCGCAGCGTGCTGCTGCAGGCCGGCATCGACCCCGACAAGGATTTCAGGCGCGTCGCCTACAGCGGCGCCCACGACGCGACCATCGCCGCGGTGGCCGCCGGCAAGG
>CAXTDH010000472.1:0-3365 GCA_964242405.1 uncultured Rhizobacter sp.
CGAGCAGGCGGGCGGTCTGGGTCGACTGGGCGAGGCTCGTCAAGGGCACGATCCGGACGTCGGCGATAAAGGCCGACCAGGTCGCGGCGTAATCGTTCAGGTAGAGCCGCCGGACGTCGTCGGCGACCGACGATGACAGCGATGACAGCGATGACAGCGAGGACGACGACAGAGACGCTGACGACAGCGAAGACCCGGCCGACGGCCGGCCGGCGTCGCCGATGCCCAGCACCCAACCCTGCTCCTCCGCCAGCTCGCTGCTCGCCTGGCCGACCTTTTGCTGGAAGCCCTTGTGGTAGCCGTCGCGGGTGAAAAGACCGGGCACGCCGGCGGTCAGCGGCTTGCCGCTGGTCCGGGTGAAGACGAGCGTCGCGTTGTTGCCGGCAGCGCGGACGACGCTGAAGTCGGGGAACTCGGCGCCCAGCCCCCGGCGGCGCATCCGGTGGTACACGCGCTGCGGCAACGGCACGCTGGCGAGTTGCGCCCGGGTTGCCGCGATCAGCGCCGCGTCCTGCGGCACGGGCGCGACCACCGCACCGAGTGCCAGCAGGCCGTCGAGCTGCTGGCTCAGTCCAGCCCGCTGCTCGTTGCCGAGTTCGCGGCCGAGTTGCGCGTCCCAATCGCGCTCGAAATAGTCCTTCAGCGCCTTCGGGTCGGCGCGCTCCGGGTCGTGCAGCATCAGGTACATCTTCAGCGCTTCGTACTGCGTCTCGGGCGCGCTGCCGCCGTCGTCGTCGCCCCGGCCGCCCTGGCGCAGCTGCTCCTCGATGCGCAGCGCCAGGCGCGGCTGCACGGCGTCGACCAGCATCCGTTCGTAGGCGGCGTGGGCGGCGCTGTCGAGCTTCCTGCCCTGGAAGAGGCCGTAGCCGAGCGAGCGCGGCACGGCGCTGTCGGGGCCCTCGGCGCTGGCGAGGCGCCGCGTCTGTTCGAGCGCCGGCAGGATGGGCAGCAAGTCCGGCGAATGGCGGTTCGGCGTCGTCTGCACCCGCTGGCGCACCGCCTCGACCCGGGCCGCGACATCGGCGACGTAGCGCCGGTTGTTGCCGTAGCTGATCGCCCAGGCGACGGTCGCGCCGACGCCGATGGCGGCGATGGCGGCGTAGCCGGCGACCGCGAGTTGCGCCCGGCGCCGCTCCCAGCGCAGGTTGGTGCCGGCCAGGCCGCTCTCGGCGAACACCACCTCGTCGAGCAGCCGGGTCAGGAAGTAGCTGCGGCCGCTCGCCTGGTTGGGCGCGAGCACCGCGTTCTCGAGCCGGTAGCTGCGCGCGACCTGGCCGAGCACCCGGTCGATCGGCGTGCCCTCCTGGGTGCCGCTGATGAAGTAGATGCCGCGCACCATCGGTCGGTGGGTCTCGAGGCGCGACGGCGTAAAGGCGGCGTCGACGAATTCCTGCAGCAGCGGCAGCAGGTTGGCGAACTGGCCCGGAAAGGCGTAGATGCGGGCACGCCGCATCGGCTCGCGCTCGCTCTGCAGCCGGTCGACCAGGCCGTCGATCAGGCGCAGTTGCAGCAGCTCGAACTCGGCAGCGAGACGGGCGAGGCTGGGCGCGCCGGAGATGCTGGCGTCGCTTGCTTCGGCGTTGCGTTTGGCCGGCGCGTCTGCGGCGGCGGCGCCCGCATCGCTGAAGGTGAAGCCCCAGGGCGAGGCCCGTTGACCCTTGTCGAGCGTCGCGAAGTAATCCATGAAACCGGCCATCAAGTCGCACTTGGTGACCAGCACGTACACCGGCAGCCGGATCGCGAGCGACTGCTGCAGCTCCTGGATGCGCGCCCGCACGGTCGCCGCGTGGCGGGCGCGCTCCTCCGCCGAACGGGCGAGCAGGTCGGTCAGCGACACGGTGACGAGCACGCCGTTGACCGGCTGCCGCGGCCGCGCCCTGGCCAGCATCGCCAGGAAGCCGCTCCAGGTGCTGCGGTCGCGCTCGCGGTCGCTGTCTTGCGTCGTGAAGCGGCCGGCGGTGTCGATCAGCACCGCCCGGTCGGTGAACCACCAGTCGCAGTGGCGGGTGCCGCCGACGCCGCGCACCGCCGCCTCGCCGACCTTGTCGGCCAGCGGGAAGCGCAGGCCGCAGTTCTTGAGCGCGGTCGTCTTGCCGGAGCCGGGTGCGCCGATGATGAGGTACCACGGCAGCTCGTACAGGTAGCGGCCACCGAGCCCGCGGCCGCCCAGCCAACGCCCCGCGAGACGGGCGATTCGACCGGCTAGGCGCGTGCGGTCGGCTGCACCGAAGCGCACCTGGCGCAGGGTCGCGAGCGCTTCCTCGAACCGCTCCCGCACGGCGACCAGATCCGTGCTTTCGACCTGCGCCGATTCGGCCGGCGGCGCCGCGAGCAGCTGCGAGACGACCGCCGCATTGCCGCGCCGCGCCGACCACGCCCTGGCCGCGCCGATCACCACGCAGCTCAGCCACACCGCGGCGATCGCGGCCCAGCGGCTGTTCTCGCTCTCGAGCGGGCGGTGCTCGTTGACCGCGACCATCGGCCCGACGACCCAGATGGCGAGCGACAACGCCGCCAGCAGCAGGCCGATCAGCAGCCAGCGGTTGAAGACGAGGCCGAGCAGCTTTTTCATTTCGGTGCGGCCGGTGTCTTCGTGGCCGGTGGGGCTGCCGCGGCCGGCAGCTCGCGTGCAGCCATCTCGCGTGCGGCCATCAGCGTCACTTCGACGCGCCGGTTGAGCGCCCGGTGCGCCGGGTTGTCGTTGTCGGCGACCGGTTCGCTGTCGGCCCGGCCCTCGGCGCGGACGCGGTCGGCCGGCACCTGGGCGGCGACCAGCAAGTCACGCACCGTCCGCGCCCGTTCCTCCGACAGATGCCAGTTCGACGGAAAGCGCGCCGTGCGCATCGGCGTGTTGTCGGTGTGGCCGGTGACCAGCACCGGGCCGCCCGCCAGCGCCAGGGCCCGGCCGATCCTGCTCATCAGCGCTTCACGCTCGGGCACCAGCGTGGCGCTCGCCGGGGCGAACAGGCCGTCGCCACGGACCGTGACGACGCTGCGGTCGACGTCGTCGCGCACCGCGACCGCGCCCGACTTGATGTCCGCCAGCAGGAACTGGGCGAGCCGCGGCTTGGGCGCCGGCTGGGCTGCCACCTCGACCGGCGGCGGCAGGCGCAGGCCCTGGATGCGGGCGAACACCGGGTCGGAATCGTCGCTCAGCAAGCGCGCCAGCGCCAGGTGCAGGGCGCCCAGAAGCAGCACGGTGACGGCAGCCGTCACCGCCAGCGGCAGCCAGCTCAGGGCCGGCCGACGCGGCGCGACCTGGCCCTGCCAATGTTCGGCAAGCGCCGCCGGGTAGCTGCCGCGCTGCTGGCGCAGGATGCCGGCGAGCTTGTCGCGCACCGCGTCGAGCTGCGCCCGGCCGTTGT
>CAXTDH010000473.1:0-3363 GCA_964242405.1 uncultured Rhizobacter sp.
CCTTCTCCATGTCGCCGTCGCAGGTGCCGAGGTAGCGCAGGATGGTGCGCAGCTTCGTGACGTAGGCCTTCGCCTCCTCGGCCGAGCGCAGGTCCGGCCGCGACACGATCTCCATCAGGGCGACGCCCGAGCGGTTGAGGTCGACAAAGCTTTCGGCCGGCGCGAGGTCGTGGATCGACTTGCCGGCGTCCTGCTCCAGGTGCAGCCGCTCGATGCCGACGTCGATCGAGGCGCCCTCGGGCAGGTCGACCGTGACCACGCCCTCGCCCACGATCGGGCTCTTGTACTGGCTGATCTGGTAGCCCTGCGGCAGGTCCGGGTAGAAGTAGTTCTTGCGGGCGAAGATCGACAGCGGCGCCACCTTCGCGCCGACCGCCAGGCCGAACTGAATCGCCCGCTCGACCGCCCGCCGGTTCATCACCGGCAGCGTGCCGGGCAGCGCCAGGTCCACGGGCGACGCCTGGGTGTTCGGCGCGGCACCAAAACGCGTCGAGGAGCCGCTGAAGATCTTGCTCTCGGTCGCGAGCTGGGTGTGCGTCTCGATGCCGATGACGACTTCCCAGCCACGAATCAGAAGGGGCGCAGTGCTGCTCATGGCGTCTTCAGAACCCGGGCGGCCGGCGCAGGTGCCAGTCGCTCGCCCGCTGAAAGGCGTGGGCGGCATGCAACAGCACGCCCTCCTCGAAGTAGTTGCCGATCAACTGCAGCCCGACCGGCATGTCGTTGGCACCGAAGCCCGCGGGCAGGCTCATTCCCGGCAATCCGGCGAGGCTCGCGGGCAAGGTGAAGATGTCGGCCAGGTAGCTCGCGACCGGGTCGTCGCCGTGCACGCCGATCGGCCAGGCGACCGTGGGCGCGACCGGCCCCGCGATCAGGTCGCAGCGCTGGAAGCAGGCCTGGAAATCGTCGGCGATCATCCGCCTGAGCTTTTGCGCCTGCAAATAATAGGCGTCGTAGTAGCCGTGCGACAGCACATAGGTGCCGATCATGATCCGGCGCTTGACCTCTTCGCCAAAACCCTCGCTGCGGCTTTTCTTGTAGAGGCCCTCCAGGCCGGCGTACTGCGCCGCCCGGTGGCCGTAGCGCACGCCGTCGAAGCGGCTCAGGTTGGACGACGCCTCGGCCGGCGCGATGATGTAGTAGACCGGGATCGACAGTTCGGTACGCGGCAGGCTGACGTCGACCAGCGCTGCGCCGAGGCGCTCGAATTCGGCCAACGCCGCCCGCACCGTGCCGTCGACGTCGGCCGCCAGCGCCGCCGGAAAGAACTCTTTCGGCAAGCCGATCCGCAGGCCGGCG
This sequence comes from uncultured Rhizobacter sp., assembly GCA_964242405.1. Classification (GTDB taxonomy): domain Bacteria; phylum Pseudomonadota; class Gammaproteobacteria; order Burkholderiales; family Burkholderiaceae_C; genus LMDS01. The sequence continues at coordinate 1,300 of CAXTDH010000473.1, forward strand.
AGCGGGCGGCCGGCGCTTGTCCCCTCGCGCGGCTGGCGCATCGCCGCGGCGTAATCCTGCGGCGGGCGGTCGGCACTGGTCGAATCGCGCTCGTCGAAACCGCTCATCGCCGACAGCAGCAAGGCGCAATCCTCGGCACTGCGGGCCAGCGGGCCGGCCTGGTCCAGGCTCGAGGCGAAAGCGATCAGGCCGAAGCGGGAGCAGACGCCGTAGGTCGGCTTGATGCCAGTGATGCCGGTGAAGCTCGCCGGCTGACGGATCGAGCCGCCGGTGTCGGTGCCGGTGGCCGCCGGCAGGAGCCGCGCCGCCACCGCCGCCGCCGAGCCGCCCGAAGAGCCGCCCGGCACGCGCGACGGGTCCCAGGGGTTGGCCACCGGGCCGTAGGCGGAGTTCTCGTTCGACGAGCCCATCGCGAACTCGTCGCAATTCAGCTTGCCGAGCGTCACGGTGCCGGCCTCGGTCAGGCGGGCGACGACCGTCGCGTCGAACGGGCTGCGGTAGCCCTCGAGCATTTTCGAGCCGGCGGTGGTCGGCAGGCCGCGGGTGACGAGCACGTCCTTGTGAGCGATCGGCACGCCGAGCAGCGGGCCCCGCTCGCCGGCACTGCGCCGCGCATCGGCCGCGGCCGCCTGGGCGAGCGCGGCTTCGCCGTCGATGCAGAGCAGCGCCCCGAGCCGGTCATGGTCGGCGATGCGCAGGAGCACGTGCTTCGTCAACTCGACGCTCGACAGCTCCCGGGCATCGAGCAACCGACCGAGCTCGGCCACGCCCAGTCGTTCGAGATCCGCCGTCCCGGCCGTCATGCGCCGATCACCTTCGGCACCAGATAGAGCCCATCCTCCACCGCCGGCGCGCTGCGCTGGTTGAGCTCGCGCTGGTCGGTCTCGGTGACGACGTCGTCGCGAAGCCGCAGACTCACCTGATGGATGGCCGACAGTGGCGTGTAGAGCGGCTCGACACCGCTGGTATCGACGGCGCTCATCTGCTCGACGACCTTGAAGAAGTCGTTCAGTTGCTGGCGCATCGCCTCGGCCCGCTCGGGCTCGAGTTCGAGCCGGGCCAGCAAGGCAATGCGGCTGACGTCGTCGAGTGTCAATGCCATGGGAATGAATCGTCGTGCGCAGTCGAGGAATGTCGGCCGAGGCCGAACCGTGCGCAAGTCTCGAAACGGCGGGGCGGCAGGGGGCTTGGGGTATTATCCCTGGTTATCCACAAGCCCTCGGCGCCCTTGCGGATCGTCGGGTCGTGGTGTTTGGCCGAAGCCGTTCGCATCGAGCGTTCGGGTCGAGAGGTTCGACTCGGTGATCGGCTCCAAGGTCGGCCCCAGACGTGACCCGGAACGCGTTCGGCTGATGCGCTTGCAGTTCGTTTTTTTGCCCGGTTTGCCGCGGTTCACCGGCTGGCTCACTGCCACCGTCCGTTCCGTTATCAGCTCCCCTTCCTCCTCACTCCGGAACCCATCCCGACGCGTCGCGCTGTGACAGCTTGATAGCTTCAGGCGGCTCGGGCGGGAAACGCCCCCAAAGAACATGTTCGGATCCTTTCGTCGCTATTTTTCGACGGACCTCGCCATCGACCTCGGTACCGCCAATACGCTGATCTACGTGCGTGGCAAGGGCATCGTTCTCGACGAGCCCTCCGTCGTCGCCATCCGCCACGAAGGCGGCCCCAACGGCAAGAAGACCATCCAGGCGGTCGGCAAGGAAGCCAAGGCCATGCTCGGCAAGGTGCCGGGCAACATCGAGGCCATCCGGCCGATGAAGGACGGCGTGATCGCCGACTTCACCGTCACCGAGCAGATGTTGAAGCAGTTCATCAAGATGGTCCACCCGCGCTCGGTGCTCAGGCCGAGCCCGCGGATCATCATCTGCGTGCCCTGCGGTTCGACCCAGGTGGAGCGGCGGGCGATCCGTGAATCAGCACTCGGCGCCGGTGCGTCGGACGTCTACCTGATCGAGGAGCCGATGGCCGCGGCGATCGGCGCCGGGCTGCCGGTCAGCGAAGCCTCGGGCTCGATGGTCGTCGACATCGGCGGCGGCACGACCGAGGTCGGCGTGATCTCGC
>CAXTDH010000474.1:0-3360 GCA_964242405.1 uncultured Rhizobacter sp.
AGCGACAAGCCGAAGGCCGAGCCGGCGACGGCTTGAGTCCCGGAGCCCGGCCTTAGCCCGGGCGCTGCGACGGATGTTGGCGATAGAAGCCGCTGAGAAGGGCTTGGAGATCGGGGTGCTCGGCAGCGAACGCGACCGGTGCAACGAAAAACGCCTCGGAGGCGACGGCAAAGAACTCCTCCGGCGCTTCAGCCCCATAAGGGTCGAGCAGCGTGTCTTCGCCGGCATCGATGCGGGCACAGAAGTCGTCGTAAGCCGGTGTCAGGATGTCGAGCCATTCCCGCCTGGCGTCGCGGCTCGGCAGGGGCGGCACGCCGTCGGCCAGGCCGTCGCGCATGTCGAGCACATGGGCGAACTCGTGGATCACGACGTTGTAGGCGACCTCGGCAGACTCGCCGGCGTCGTCGACATCCTGCCACGACAGCATCACGGGCCCGCCCTGCATCGCCTCGCCGGCCAGTTCCTCGTCGTACTCGTGCACCACCCCGGTTTCATCCGCGACCTCGCGGCGTGCCAGCACTGCATCTGCATGGACGACGATGCCGACGAAGCCGTCGTACCACTCGAGGCCCAGGTGCAGCACCGGCAGGCACGCTTGCGCGGCGATCGCGACCGCCATTGCATCGTCGATCTGCAAGCCCCCGGCGCCGTTGAATTCCTTGTCCGCGAGGAAGAGGGTGGCGAGATCGCGGAGACGTGCAGCATCGGCACCATCGGCCTGCTGGAGGAACGGGAAGCGGGCGAGCGTCAGCTGCCACAGGGCGTCAGGGATCGGCCGTCGTTCGAGCGTTCGCGCGGTGCGCCAGCGTTTCAGCCAATCGAGCATGGGCAGGAATCAGCCGGCCCTGGGCGGTGGCGACGGCCCCATGTCGGCAGTCGTCGTCAGGGTGGCAGCGACCGGCGTCAGCCGATGAAACCCGTCGCGCTGCCAGCGCAGCACTTCGGCACGGCCCGGCGCCGCCGCGTGGTCCAGATCCCAGTCGCTCAGCACCTCGCGCCAGATCCCGTGGGCCAGTTCTTGCCGACCCGGCCTGTGGGTGTGGCCGTGGATCAGCACCGATGTGTCGTTGGCCCGCAGCCAGGCCAGGGCGAGCGCACCGTCGACGTCTGCCCAATCGGTGTTGGAACGGTTCTTCGCCTGCTGCTCGCTTTGCTCTCGAAGATGGCGTGCCAGCGCCCGTCGCTGCGGGAGCGTCTGCCCTAGCACCTGGTCTTTCCAGGCCGGACTGCGGACCTGGGCGCGCAAGCGCAGGTAGTCGCGGTCGGCAAGGCACCAGGCGTCGCCGTGGGAAAGCAGGGCGCTGCTGCCGAACGCCTCCAGCACGGTCGGGTCGGCCAGCGCACGCACGCCACAATCGGTCAGCAGGCCGGCGCCGACGAGAAAATCGCGGTTGCCGATCATGAACGCGGTGTAGCGACGCGCACTGGCCGCTTTCAACACCGCGGCGCACCCGCCCTCGAAGGCATCGAAACGCGCGTCGTCGCCCGGCCATGCCTCGAACAAGTCACCGAGGATGAACACCGCGTCGGCGGTCGTGCGTTCGAGGTACGCAGACCAGGCTTCGACGCCACGCGGGGTGTCGTCTGCCAGGTGCAGGTCGCTGATGAAGTCGACTGCCCGCCACTCCGCCGGTGCGATCAGGCGTGCGACCGCACACGGCGTGTCGGCCGCATCGACCGCGTCGCTTGCGTTCGTCGTGACTGCTGCGTCAGCCGCCACCCGCATCATCCGGCATCATTTCGGCGTCGACTTGTCTCAGGCCACGCGCGAGGCGGTGATGATGGTCACATCTTCGACCGGCACGTCGCCATGACCGCCCGTGCGTCCGGTCTTGACGCGTTCGATGGTGTCAACCACCTCCTGCCCGCCGATCACCTTGCCGAATACCGCGTAGCCCCAACCGTCCTGGCTCTGTGCCTTGTTCAGGAAGCCATTGTTCGTGCCGTTGATGAAGAACTGCGAACTGGCCGAATGCGGTGCCGAAGTGCGCGCCATCGCCAGCGTGTACTTGTCGTTGGTCAGGCCGTTGTGCGACTCGTTTTCGATGTTCGCCTGCGTCGGCTTCTGCTTCATGCCCGGTTCGAACCCACCGCCCTGGACCATGAAGCCGGGGATGACGCGGTGGAACACCGTTCCGTCGTAGTGGCCGCTGTCGACATAGGCGAGGAAGTTCTTCGCCGAAATCGGCGCTTTCTCGTCTTCGAGCTCGATCAGGATCTCGCCCTTGCTGGTCTGCAGTCGTACTTGCGTACCCATATGGTCACTTCTCCAATGTTGCTGATTTGATGATCACCGGCGTGATCGGGACATCGCCGTACATGCCCTGGCTACCGGTCGGCACAGCGCGTATTTTGTCGACCACGTCCATGCCCGACAACACCTTGCCGAAGACCGCATAGCCGTTGCCATCGGGCGAATTCGCGGCATCGAGACGCGGGTTGTCCTGCACGTTGATGAAAAACTGCGAGGTCGCGGAGTTCGGGTCACCGGTGCGCGCCATCGACACCGCCCCGCGAACGTTGCTCAAGCCGTTGCGGCTCTCGAGCGAAATCGGCGCGCGGGTCGGCTTTTCCTTCAAGTCGGGCGTCATGCCGCCACCCTGAATCATGAAGCTCGGAATCACGCGGTGGAACACCGTCCCGTCGTAGTGCCCCGCCTTCACATAACCCACGAAGTTCGCAGCCGATTTGGGTGCCTTCGCCGCATCCAGCTCGAGCAGAATGTCGCCTGCCGAGGTCGCAAGCTTGACTTTCTGCTGGGCGAACGCTGCTGTGCCGACGGCACACGACAGGGCCGCGATGGCCAGGCCCCTGAGGCCGAACCGTTTGTTCATCAACGTCTTCTCCTGGTGACGTCCAGATCGCCGGGCTGCGACCCCATTGCGGAAGTACTTGCACCGTCATGACACGAAGCCGTCATTCCGCTGTACGTATGTGCCGATGTACCACCGTACCGCCGTGCGGTCATTTCAACGTTTTCGGCGCCGACACCGCAGCCGCGCCTGTCGAGTCCACCGTCGAGCCTCCCGACACCTCCGCTCTCGGCATCAGCACCTGGCGCACGAGCGCCAGCTTCGGCGCAACGCTCCGGTTGGTCGGCGCGAGCTGCAGTGCGCGCCCATACGACTGCTCGGCGAGGGCAATGTAGACATCCCCGAGATTCTCGTGCGCAGTCGCGTAGGCCGGGTTGGCACGCAACGCCTGCTCCAGCGTGCTGCGTGCCTTCGAATAGTTTCCCGCTGCAGCATATAGCGCAGCCAGATTGTTATGGGGCTCGACCAGGTCAGGGTGATCCTCGGTCAGCTTCTCGAACACCATGGTCGCCTCGGCGGCACGGCCGGCACCCGCGAGCATCACGCC
>CAXTDH010000475.1:0-3360 GCA_964242405.1 uncultured Rhizobacter sp.
CTTGAATACCTTGGTGGTCGTCAACATGATGTCGTGTCTCTTGTCGTTTGTGGGGTGCCGGTCGGCAAAGGGCAACGCGTGTCGGCGCAGCTCAGAGGACGACGCCCTCGCGCCGGGCGATGAGCGAAGTGATCCATTCGGTCACGACGCCCTTGAGCAGGTTCACCACCAGGCCGACGAGCAGGTAGGCGAGGGCCAGCTTGGCGAGCGAGAACGGCGCGTGTCCGGCTTCGGCGAGCTTGGTGATCGCCGCGCCCACGCCCAGCCAGACGAAGAGTTCACCGGGATTGCAGTGTGGGAACAGGCCGGTGATCGGATGGCAGAGAGAGACCGCCGAGTCGTAGAAGGCGGGCTTGTGCTTTTCCTCGACGAACATGCCGAAGGTGTAGGCCATCGGGTTGGTCAGGAAGAACATCGCCAGCAACGGCAGCAGGGTGTAGCGGGTCAGGACGTTGCCAGCGGCGAATTTCGCGAGCCGGTGCACCCGCTGTTCGCCGACCAGACCAATGATGGTGTAGACCGCCGTCAGCAGCACGATCAAGGTCGGCAGGATGCCGGTGACGAAGGCGACGAAGGTCTTGCCGCCGGCGTTGAACACGCCGATGAAGGCTTCGGCGCCTCGTGCCAGAAAATCGAATGCTTCCATGTGTTGTCTCCATTCGGGGTCGATTCGGTTGCGCGACGTATGCGCAGCCGTGCTTCAGATCTGGGGAAGAGGTGTCAGCTCTGGCGTCGGCGCACCTCCTCGATCTGGGCGATCGACTGGCGAATCGCCCGGCCGAGCGCCGTGTCGGCGTCATGACGAGCGGCGAGTTCGGCGAGCGTCCATCCGCTTGACGCCGGTTCGGGGTGAAAGCGGGCGAAGACGCTCAAGCCCCTCATCGTCCGCAATTGCCTCACGCGCAGGTCAGGATCGACGGCCAGCATCGCGACGGCACCTCCGAACAGCCGCCCCTTCGAACGCCCGACACCGACGAAGCCGTCCGACCAGCGCCGCGTCGTTTCGCTCATCGCGTCTCGATAGTGACGCCACTGGATCCAGGAACCCACGATCTGCAAGCTCCAGGAGAGCAGCAACAACAGCAATGCCCACTGCGTGAATTGCATGAAAAGTCTCCGGTCGGACTACGATCCGAGGGGCACGTGACAGGCCTGGGGAAATGGTACATTTGTGCAGTGGATAGTCAATATGTTCATGATTAGGGTGTTCACTGAGTTCAGTCACGGTATCCAGAGGGGGAACTGATGCACCATGCCGCCACCGCCGCCGGCTGGAGTAAGGATTCCCAGTTCCTGCGGTCGCTGCGACGCTGGAGCTGGTGCCGCAACGCCTTCTCGACGCTCCTGTCACGTCTGGGCTCCGACGTGCTGCTGGCCCAGGCCGCGCCGGTCGTCGACAGCTCCGCATTGGCGCGTGTCTTCTGGCAATGGGCCGCAACGCTGGACAGCGAGGCCGGGCTGGAAGCGCTCGACCGCGCCGACCATGCCCACTTCCAGGTCGGGATGTTGTTGTCGCAACTGCTCTGGCAGCGCCCGTTGCGGATCGCAGGTGACGCACGCGCCGACGAGGTGGAGGTCTACACCGACTTTGCCTTGACCTTGCTGGCCGCCTGGCTGGCAGCGCTCGAGGCCCCGCCGCTCCGTTACGAGCTGCCGGAGCGCTCGTCGCCGCGTTGGGCCAGCTACTTCGAGAACGTGAGCGAGGATCCGCTGGTCGCCGTCGCCTTTTTGGATCTATTCACCGGCCGCGAGCCGGTCTGGCGATTTCCGACATTCCCGACCGAGCGGCCGGCCGTCCGTCAGGCCCTCGAAGAGCGCCGGCGCGGCACGGTCTGACCGGAGGGTGACCGACTTCAAGTCGGGTCACATCGGGGCCGCAGACTGACGCAAGTGCCCCGTGAGTGCTCCGACCCACACGGCCGCTTCGATGTGCGGCAGATGACCGACTGCCGGCAAGAGATGCACACCGACGTGCCGCGGCGCGTCGAGCGCCTGTTGCATCGGAATGATGCAGTCCTCGATGCCCCAGACGAGCTGCACCGGAATGCGCACAGTTGCGAGCAGGTCGCGAAGGTTTTGCGACTGCCGGCCGCGCGGCATGAGCTGCTGCGCCAGCTCCGTCAGCGCAGCCTTGCGCCCCGGGGCCTGCAACTGCTGAAAAGCCGTGGCGACGAACGAACCGGTCAGGAGCGCCGGTCGGTGAAACAGCTGGGCGAGCACCGGCCGCAGCGCTGCCTCGTCTCCGGCCCGCACCAGGCCGTCGATGAAGCCGGTATTGATGTCGACGCCGAGGCCGACCGGCGCGAGCAGCGTCAACGAACGCGCCCGCTCCTCCGCCATCGGGGTCAGCGCCAGAGCCACGCCGCCGCCGAGCGAATGTCCGAGCAGGTGAAAGCCGATCACACCTTCCTCGTCGAGCCGGTCGAGCAGCCGCGCCGCCAGCTCCTGCAGCGTCTTGACGGCGAGCGGCGCCGACTTGCCGTGGTTCGGCAGGTCGATGCCGATCACGGGAAAGTCGTCGGGCAATTGCTGCAGCAGTGGGCGCCAGGACACGTGGTCGGCGCCGAAGCCGTGGATCAGCACCAGCGGCAGGCCGTTGCCACGGCGCATCCACTGAAGGTTGACCGCTGCCGGTGACGCCGCGCTCGGGGCCTTTAACCCAGCGCCAGAGGCTTTGGGCAACGTCGCCCCAGCCGTGACACCCGCACTTTTGGATGCCGGCGACTCGCCTTTGGGCGCGCCGCTCCCCGACGCAGACGCCAGATCGGCACCCAGTATTCGACCGTTCGGCCCGCTGCCATTGAAGGCTGCGAGGTCGATGCCCTGCTCCCGAGCCATGCTGCGGGCAAGCGGCGTGGCGCGCAGCAGTCGGCCTTCGCTGCTTGCGCACTGCCGAAGTTTGCCGGTGCCATCGGAACCAACCGTTGCGTCGTCGGTCTGCGGAGGCGACGACACAGCAGCCGAGGCACTGGCCGGCTCTTTTGCCAGCACGACGGCCGCCGCGGAATCAGCAGCAGTCGCACCGTCGGACCCGGGCGCCGCCTCGCCCGGCGCCAGGATCCAGCCGACCACCTCCCCCACCGGCAGGGCGACACCGATCTCGCCGCGGATGCCGTGCATCACGCCGTCGGCCGTGGCGTCGACCTCCATCGTCGCCTTGTCGGTCTCGATCTCGAACAGCAGCTGGCCCTTTTTGACGGCCTCGCCGTCAGCCACGTACCAGTGCGCGATCTTGCCGTCGACCATGTCCATGTCGACGCGCGGCAGGATGACCTCGGTTGCCATCGTCAAGCTCCGTCTGAATGACGCGTGAGCCCTCGGACACCTTCGACGCTGCGCCGCACGGCGGCAACGATGTCG
>CAXTDH010000476.1:0-3358 GCA_964242405.1 uncultured Rhizobacter sp.
ACGGTCTCGAGCTTGTTTGCGATCAGGAAGGCGGGTTTGCCGGACTGCAGCAAGGCGAGCACCTTGGCATCGTCCAGCCCGAACCGGCCTGCCCCGACAACGAACAGCACCACATCGACATCCGACAGCACACTTTGCACGGTCCGGTTGAGGTTGCGGTTGAGGGCAGCGCTGTAACGCGTCTGGAAGCCCGGCGTGTCGACGAAGACGAACTGCGTGCCGACGAGCGTGCGGATCCCGGTGATCCGGTGGCGGGTGGTCTGGGCCTTGTCGGACGTGATGCTGACCTTCTGGCCGACGAGCGCGTTCAGCAGCGTCGACTTGCCGACGTTCGGCCGGCCGACGATCGCGACCAGGCCGCAGCGCTGCGACGGGCCGGTCATCGCATCGCCGGTCGCAGGCGGTGCCGGCTGGTGGCCCGGGTGCTCCTGGCTCCGGCCTTGAGCCGGGCCTTCGGGGTCGACGTCGGCCCCGGCACCATTGCCGTCCCCGTCATCGCCGTCGTCCTGCCTGCCCTGGCCCTGCTCGTCGTTCATCGGTTCCTCCGAATCGGCCGGCAATCGGCCCGGCCATTGCGCTTCACGACTGCAAGGGCCCGCCGGGCCGATCGTTGTTCTTCAAGGCAGCCAGCATTCTGCGGGCGGCCTCCTGTTCGGCGACCCGCCGCGAGCGGCCCTCGCCCGATTCCACCAGGTGCAGCGCCGGCACCGCGCATTCGACCTCGAAGGTCTGGGCGTGCGCCTGGCCGCGCGTGGCGGCGATCCGGTAGGACGGAACCGGCAGCCGTCGGGCCTGCAACCACTCCTGAAGTTCGGTCTTGGCGTCTTTCGTCCAGCTGGCGGCGTCGGTCGTCGTGATGACCTCGCCGAACAAGCCCTTGACGACCCCACGGGCCGCGTCGAAACCACTGTCGACGAAGGCAGCGCCGATCAGCGCCTCGACCGCGTCCGCCAGGATCGACGCCCGCTGGGCACCGCCGCCACGCGCTTCGCCCTCGCCGAGTCGCACCACCTCCGGCAGGCCGAGCAGCACCGCCACCCGGTGCAGGCTGTCCTCACGCACCAGATGGGCGCGGACACGGGTCAGATCACCCTCGTCCGAGCCCGCGAAGCGCTCGTAGAGGAGGCCCGAGATCGCCAGGCTGAGTACCGCGTCACCGAGAAACTCGAGCCGCTCGTTGTGCTCGGCGCCGTAGCTGCGGTGGGTGAGCGCCTGTTCCATGAGGCGCGCATCCCGAAATCGATAACCGATCCGGCCCTGCAACGCGTCGAGTCGCTTGTCCATGCGTGTGAATCTGCGGTCTTCGCCAGATCCCAGCGGGGATCTACTTCGACCGCCCTTCGTACTTGATCAGAAGAAAGACGGGGCTGACCAGTTCGATCTGCTTGTCGTAGGCGAACTTTACGACGACCTTGTCGTTCTCTTTGGTGATGGCGAGATCCTTGCCGGAAATCGAGCTGATCGAGTATTCGATCGAGGCCGTCCGGTCGAAGGCGTTGCGAATCTCGGGGACGGTGGTGCCGCCCTCCGTGGCGATCTTGTCGACCGCCTTCTTGATCGTGAAGTACTCGTTGACGGTCGGCAAGACCTTCATGCCGACGAGCGCCAGGAAGCCGATGACGATCGCCCAGGCCGTCAGCCCGAACGGAGTGACACCGCGCTGCGTCAGCCGCGCAGGCGACTGGCCTGTCGAGAAAAGCGAGGCTGCGGTCATGCGAATCCGTCCGTTTCCGAGATGACGGCCGGCGGCATCAATGGAAAGACCCGATGCGCTTCAGATTGCTGAAGTTCATCCAGATGAAGAAGGCCTTGCCGACGATGTTTTCGTCCGGAACGAATCCCCAATAGCGCGAATCCTGGGAGTTGTCGCGGTTGTCGCCCATCATGAAGTACTGGCCGGCTGGCACCTTGCAGACGACACCTTCGGCGGTGTAGCGGCAGTTGTCCTTGTTCGGGAAACCGTCGAACGGCGTCACGCCGGGCGCACGCGCCTTGTCGTTGAGCACATCGTGGTCGACGCCGTCTATCGTTTCGCGGAACTGCTGCAGGTAGCGAAGGCTGTCCTCGTCGTAGAAATCGGCTTGCGGCCGGGTCGGGACCGGCTTGCCGTTGATCGTCAGCTTCTTGTCGATGTAGGCCACTTCATCGCCCGGAATGCCGACCACCCGCTTGATGTAGTCGACGCTGGTGTCCATCGGATAGCGAAACACCATCACATCGCCGCGCTCGGGGTCGGCGATGGGCACGATCTTCTTGTTGATTACCGGCAGGCGGATGCCGTAGTGGTACTTGTTCACGAGTATCAGGTCCCCGACCAGCAAGGTCGGGATCATCGAGCCGCTCGGGATCTTGAAGGGCTCGAAGAGGAAGGAACGCAACAGGAAAACGACAAGAATGACCGGAAAGAGGCCCGCCGTCCAGTCGAGCCACCACGGTTGCGCGAGCAGGGTGTCGCGCGCCCCGGCGACCGGGCTGTCGACCTTGGTGATGCCCTGCTGCGCCAGCCGGGTGCGGCGGGCGGCGTCTTCTCGGTCGAGTGTGGCCGCGGCACCGGCACGGCGGGGCCCGAAGTGCAGGCGCTCGGCCAGCCAGTAGGCGAAAGTGACGAGCGTCAGGACGAAGAGCAGCAGCGAGAAATTGCCGGTCCACTTGCCGACATACCAGCCACCCAGAAAGACCGCGAGCACACCATAGAGCACGCCGGTCAAGGAACCCATCAAGGAGGCCATCACTCGTCCACTTGCAGAATCGCCAGGAAAGCTTCCTGGGGCACCTCGACCGAGCCGATTTGCTTCATTCGCTTCTTGCCGGCCTTCTGTTTCTCGAGGAGCTTCTTCTTGCGCGACACATCGCCGCCGTAGCACTTGGCGATGACGTTCTTGCGCAGGGCTTTTATTGTCTCACGCGCGATGATGTTGGCCCCGATCGCGGCCTGTATGGCGACGTCGTATTGCTGCCGGGAAATCAGCTCGCGCATCTTCGCGACCACCGCCCGGCTGCGGAACTGGCTCTGGCCGCGGTGGACGATGATGGAGAGCGCGTCGACCTTGTCGCCGTTGAGCAGTATGTCGACCTTGACGACGTCGGCGGCCCGGTACTCCTTGAATTCATAGTCCATCGAGGCATAACCCCGCGACACGCTTTTGAGCTTGTCGAAGAAATCCAGCACGATCTCGGCGAGCGGCATTTCATAGCTGAGCATCACCTGACGGCCGTGGTAGGCCATGTTCTTCTGCTCGCCGCGCTTCAGGTTGGCGAGCGTCATCACCGGGCCGACGTAATCCTGCGGCATGTAGAGGTGGACGGTGACGATCGGCTCGCGGATCTCGGCAATGCGGCCGAGGTCGGGCATCTTCGA
>CAXTDH010000477.1:0-3355 GCA_964242405.1 uncultured Rhizobacter sp.
GCGGGCGGCGTCGCGGTCGGCCTGCTGGCGGGCCTGTTGAACGGCCTGGCCATCGCCTGGCTCAAGCTGATGCCGTTCGTCGTCACGCTCTGCACCTTCATCGCGGCGCGTGGCCTGGCGCTGGTGATCTCCGAACGCGAGACTGTCGCCATCAGCTACGAGACCGGATTCGACCAGTTGGCCGATGGCGTGCTGTTGGGCGTGCCGGTGCCGGTGTGGATCGCCGGATCGGCCTTCACGATCGGGGCGCTGGCATTGCGCTTTTCGCGCTTCGGCCGGGGCGTGCTGGCGGTCGGCGGCAACGAGGAGGCGGCGCGGCTGATGGGCCTGCCGGTCGAGCGCATCAAGGTGATGGTGTACGCACTGTCGGGCGCCCTCGCCGGCCTGGCCGGCGTGTTGCTGGCGGCGCAAACCTCCGGTTCGCCGACCGAGGGCGTGGGCTGGGAGCTGATCGCCATCGCCGCCGTGGTGGTGGGCGGCACGCTGCTCACCGGCGGCGAGGGCTCGATCGTCAATACCCTCACCGGCGTGCTGCTGCTGGCCGTGATCCTGAACATGATCAACTTCGAGAACGGCTACAGCAACGGCCCGCACCTGACGCTGGGCTCGTACTGGCAGACCATCGTCCGCGGCGCCTTCTTGCTGGCGGTGGTGGTGCTGCAGGCCAACCTGGCGCGCCGCAAGCCGGCGTCGTCTTGAACCGGCTTCGGTCGGCCATTCCAAGAGCCGCTATGACGCGTGTTCGTCGAAGATCGGCATGAAGCCGCCGAAGATCATCCGCTTGCCGTCGAAGGGCATGTCGCTGAACATCTCCTTCATGCGCGGGTCGTCCTGCATCTTCTTGGCGGCAGCGTCGCGCACCTCCTTGGACGGGTATTCGATCCACGAAAACACGACGGTCTCATCGGCTTCGGCCTTGACCGCACGCTGGAAGTCGGTCGTCTTGCCGGCGGGCACATCGTCGCCCCAGCATTCGACATGGCGGATGGCGCCGAATTCCCTGAACAGCGGCCATGCCTTGGCCGCACAGGCGCGATAGCTTTCACGGTTGCCGTTCGGAACGGCGATGACGAATCCATCTACATAGGCCATTACGTTCTCCTTTAGAGGTCGACCTGATCGACAGGTCGGGTTGGGACGAGACTTTCGTCCGGGTCAGACAGGCGCCACCTGAAGCTCGCGCACCGGGCGAACCTCGACGCTGCCGTAGCGGGCCGGCGGGATGCCGGCGGCCAGCTGGATCGCTTCGTTCAGGTCCTTTGCGTCCACCAGGTAGAAGCCGGCGAGCATCTCGCGGGTTTCGGCGAAGGGCCCGTCGAACAGCGTCATCTCGCCGTTTCGCACGCGCACCGTGGTGGCGGTGTGCGTGCCGTGCAGCGGTTCGGCCGCCAACAGCCGGCGGCTGCTGTCGAGCTCCTGCGCGTACTCGGCGCACGACTGGTCGCTGCAGGCGTCCCAGTGCGGGGCGTCGAGATAGACCAGGCACAGGTACTTCACGGCTCAACCGAGTGGAATCGGTTCACCGTTGACGGCCCAGCTCACGCCGAAGCGGTCGGTCAGCATGCCGAAGGACTTGGTCCAGAAGGCCGGCATCATCGGCATCGTCACCTGGCCGCCCTGCGACAGGGCCTGGAAGGCACCGTGTGCATCGTCGACGGTGTCGTACTGGATCGCGAGCATCACGCCCTTGACGCCCTCATACGGCCTTCCGGGCGGCGCGTCGCCAGCGAACAGCATCGCACCGCCGGGCAACTCCAGGCAGGCATGCATGATGGCGTCCCCGCTCGGCCCCGGGCCATTGCTGCAGTTCGGGTCGGCCACCGGGGGCGCCGGCATGTCGGCGAAGGTCATCATCGCCCTGATGGTGGCGCCGAGCGCCTGTGCATAGAAGGCAAAAGCCTCGCGGGTGTCGCCGCCGAAGCTCAGGTAAGGGGTCAAGGTGGTGGGCATCGTGGGTTCCTCGAAGGTGAAGAAGATCGCGGCGTCTGCACGCCGCATCATCCAGTCGAACGGCATGGGCCGGTTTCGACAGGTCGGCGAAAAATTTTGCTACTTCTCGCCGTCAATGACCAGCCACTTCCGCGAGCCGGTGCAGCAGGAAGCGGCGCTCGGGTTCGCGGCGGGCCAGGGCAGCGGCCGCGCGGTAGTAGGCCTGCGCTTCCTGCCAACGGCCGGCGCGACGGCACAGGTCGGCGGCGGCCGCGGGCGCTGGGTGATAGCCGGGCAACAAGGGCAGAAGCGGCTCGACGAGCGCCAGGCCGGCCGCCGGCCCGTCGCGCATCGCGACCGCCACGGCCCGGTTCAAGGCGATCACCGGGCTCGGCTCGAGGCGCAGGAGCGCGTCGTACAGGCCGACGATCTGCGGCCAGTCGGTCTCGGCCGCGCTCCGCGCTTCGCCGTGCAGTGCCGCGATCGCCGCCTGCAGCGAGTAGGCGCCGAAGCCGCGCTGCGAGAGAGCGTCCTCGGCGAGCGCCGCGCCTTCGCGGATCGCATCGCGGTCCCAGAGCGCGCGGTTTTGCTCCTCCAGCGGCACCAGCTCGCCTGTGGCCGAGCTGCGCGCCGCGCGACGAGCGTCGTGCAGCAGCAGCAGCGCCAGCAGGCCCGACACTTCGGGCTCGGGCAGCAGGGTTCGGAGCAAGCGCGCCAGTCGGATCGCTTCTGCGGCGAGCGCCGCCGCCTGCGCCGCATGGCCCTCGTTGAAAACCAGGTACAGCACGCGCAGCACGCTGGCCAGCCGCGCCGGCCGCTCCGCCGGGCCCGGCACCTCGTAGGGGATGCGAGCCGCCACGATCTTTGCCTTGGCACGCACGATCCGCTGCGCCAGGGTGGGCGTCGGGATCAGGAAGGCGCTGGCGATGGCCTCGGTGCTGAGGCCGCACACCTCGCGGAGCGTCAGCGCGATGCGCGCGTCCTCGGCCAGGCTGGGATGGCAGCAGGTGAAGACCAGGCGCAGGCGATCGTCTTCGATCGCCTCGCGGGCGTCCCACTGCTGCTCCCAGTCGGGGGCTTCGTCGGCCGTCACCTCGATCTGTGCGGCGGCGTCCACGGCCAGGAATCGGCGGTCGCGGCGGATCCGGTCGATGGCCTTGAAGCGGCCGGTGGAGACGAGCCAGGCCACCGGGTTCGCCGGCACGCCTCGGGCGGGCCACTGTTCGGAGGCTGCGAGAAAGGCGTCGTGCAGCGCGTCCTCGGCGGCGTCGAAGCTGCCGAGCAGCCGGACCAGCGTCGAGAACACGCGCCGGCTTTCCTGCTGGTACAACGTGGCCAGGTCCGCGTTCATGGCGCTAGGCTAACCAGGGCGGCGGGTCGAATCAATAGTCGGCTGCTACAAAACCGGTTTCACGCCTCCTACTTG
>CAXTDH010000478.1:0-3345 GCA_964242405.1 uncultured Rhizobacter sp.
TGATGCGCCTGAAGCAGGGCATCGCCATCGCCGGCACGCACGGCAAGACGACGACGACCAGCCTCGTCACCAGCGTGCTCGCCGAAGCCGGTGTCGATCCGACCTTCGTCATCGGCGGCAGATTGAACGCGGCGGGCGCCAATTCGCGGCTCGGTTCGGGCGACTACATCGTCGTCGAGGCCGACGAGTCCGACGCGTCGTTCCTCAACCTGATGCCAGTGATGGCGGTGGTCACGAACATCGACGCCGACCACATGGACACCTACGGTCACGACTTCGCGCGGCTCAAGGCGGCGTTCGTCGAGTTCATCCACCGCATGCCGTTCTACGGCGCCGGCGTCCTTTGCAGCGACGACCCGGGCGTGCGCTCGATCATGCCGATGATCTCCCGGCCGATCGTCAGCTACGGCTTCGGCGAGGACGCGATGGTGCGCGCGGTCGACGTCCGGGCCGACGCCGGGACGATGCAGTTCACCGCCCAGCGCCGAAACGGCGTGCGCATGCCCGACCTGCAGGTCACGCTCAACCTGCCCGGCGACCACAACGTGCTCAACGCCCTGGCGGCGATCGCGGTCGCGACCGAGCTGGAACTGCCCGACGCCCCGGTCGTCAAGGGGCTGGCGGAATTCACCGGCGTCGGCCGTCGCTTCCAGCGCTACGGCGAGCACCCGAGCGCCGACGGCGGCCGCTTCACCCTGATCGACGACTATGGCCACCACCCGGTCGAGATGGCCGCCACGCTCGCGGCCGCCCGCGGCGCCTTTCCGGGCAGGCGACTGGTGCTCGCCTTCCAGCCGCACCGCTACACCCGGACGCGCGACTGCTTCGAGGACTTCGTCAAGGTGCTCGGCACGGCCGACCTGGTGCTGCTGGCGGAGGTCTACGCCGCTGGCGAAGCCCCGCTCGTCGCCGCCGATGGCCGGGCGCTGGTGCGGGCGCTGCGCATTGCCGGCAAGGTCGACCCGGTGTTCGTCGACGACATCGCCTCGATGGCGCAGGCGATCGTCGAGCAGGCGCGCGGCGGCGATGTCGTCGTCTCGATGGGCGCGGGGACGATCGGCCAGGTCGCGGCCGAAGTGGTGCACCTGGCGGAGGGCGAGCGATGAGCGGACTCGGGAAGGTCGCGGTCCTCATGGGCGGCACGTCCGCCGAGCGCCAGATCTCGTTGCTGTCGGGCACCGGCGTGCTCGCGGCGCTGCGCTCGCAGGGCGTCGACGCCCACGCCTTCGACCCTTCCGAGCGTGAACTCGTCGATCTGAAGCGCGAAAGCTTCGACCGCTGCTTCATCGCCCTGCACGGCCGCCATGGCGAGGACGGCTGCGTCCAGGGCGCGCTCGAGCTGCTCGGCCTGCCCTACACCGGCTCGGGGGTCATGGCCTCGGCGATCGCGATGGACAAGGTCATGACCAAGCGGATCTGGCTCGCCGAGGGCCTGCCGACGCCACGCCACCTGCGCCTCGCACCCGATGAGCAGGGCCGCGAGCACCTGCGCGCCGTGCCCGACGATCTCGGCCTGCCGCTGATCGTCAAGCCGCCGCGCGAAGGCTCGTCGATCGGCATCACGAAAGTCATCGGCTACTCCCAGATGCAGGACGCGGTCGAACTCGCCGCCCGTTACGACGCCGACGTGCTTTGCGAGGAGTTCATCGAAGGCGAGGAAGTGACCTGCCCGGTGCTCGGCGAGGGCGCCGCCGCGCGGACGCTGCCGGTGATCCGGATCATGGCGCCCGACGGCGCCTACGACTACCAGAACAAGTACTTCACCGACGTCGTCAAGTACCAGGTTCCGAGCGGCCTGCCGATCGACGAGGAGGCCGAAATCCAGCGCCTGGTGCTGCGCGCCTACCGTGCGCTCGGCTGCCGCGGCTGGGGCCGTGCCGACCTGATGATCCGGGCCCGCGACCGCAAGCCCTTCCTGCTCGAGATGAACACCTCGCCGGGAATGACGACGCATTCCCTGGTGCCGATGTCGGCGCGCGCGGTCGGCATCGATTACGAAGCGCTTTGCGTCGAGATCGCCGCCCATGCGTCGCTCGATTCGACGCCGCGCCGCTGAAGGCCGCCGAGACATGTCCTCCGCCACCTTCGGCCCTCCACCGTTGCCGATCGACATCCGGCTGATGAACGCGACCGCTCGTCTGCTGACCGCCCTCGGCCTGGCGGCGGTCGTGGCGATCGGTCTGGCCTGGGCGGTTCGCCAGCCGATGTTCGCCGTGCGCAGCATCGAAGTCGTCGGCGATCTGAGCCACAACAACGTCGTGACGATTCGTGCCAATGCCGTGCCGCACCTGGCCGGCAACTTCTTCACGATGGATCTGGCGACGGCGCGCCGGGCCTTCGAGGCGGTGCCCTGGGTGCGGCGGGCGCTGGTCCGCAAGGTCTGGCCGAACCGGCTGCGGGTCGAGCTCGAGGAGCACCGCCCGGTCGCGCTCTGGGGTTCGCTGAGCGGCGGCAGCGGCGGCAGCGGCAGCGGAAGCAGCACGCGCAACGCCGGCAACAGCCACAGCGACGACACCCCCGACCGCCTCGTCGACAGCGCCGGCGAGGTGTTCGAGGCCAACCTCGGCGATGTCCAGGACGACGGCCTGCCGACGCTGCGCGGCCCGGACGGCAGCTCGGCGCAGATGCTGGCGATGCTGGGGCGGCTGCAACCGGTGTTCGCACCGCTGGACGCTCACCTCGACGACCTGAACCTCTCGGCCCGCGGCTCCTGGCGCGCCGAGCTCGACACCGGCGCGCGGCTGGAGCTCGGCCGTGGCAGCGAGGAAGAGGTCGTCGACCGGACGCGCCGTTTCGTCGACACGGTGAGCCAGGTGGCGCAACAGTACAAGCGGCCGGTCGAGTACGCCGACCTGCGCCACAACGACGGTTACGCCGTGCGGCTGCGCGGCATCTCGACGGCGATCCCGTCGACGACCACGACCGCGACGACCACGACGGCAAAACGGGCGACGACGACAGCAGCACGGGCAGCGCTGACCGGCAAATCCGCCAAGAAGCCGTAACGGTCACGACAGCGATACCGGCCACGACAGCGACACAGGACAGCACTGCACACCCCCATGCCCAAGGATTACAAGGAGATCGTCGTCGGCCTCGACATCGGCACCGCCAAGATCATGGTGGTCGTCGCCGAGGTGATGGCGGGCGGCGAGTTGCGCATCGCCGGCCTCGGCAGCGCGCCGACGCACGGCTTGAAGCGCGGCGTGGTCGTCAACATCGACGCCACCGTGCAGTCCATCCAGCAGGCGCTGAAAGAGGCCGAGATGATGGCCGACTGCAAGATCACGCGCGTCTACACCGGCATCACCGGCAGCCACATCCGCGGCCAGAACTCGACCGGCA
>CAXTDH010000479.1:0-3343 GCA_964242405.1 uncultured Rhizobacter sp.
TCTGCATGCACTGGCGCGGCGTCAAGGACGACGAGTCGATGATGACCAACAGCGTGATGCGCGGCGCGTTCCTGAAAGATCCGAATCTGCGCCGGGAGTTCTTGTCCTTGTTGAGCAAGAAGGTTTGACGGGTGATGGAATCCCAACGTGATGCGAAGGAGTGACGCGATGCTGGTTCGACTGATGTATGCAAGCCGGGCCGCCGAACCGATGCGGCCCGAGACTCTCGCGGCGATCATGAAGCGGTCGACCACCTACAACCCGAAGATCGGCGTCACCGGCGTGCTGTGCTTTTCCGGCGACATCTTCCTGCAGGTGCTCGAAGGCGGCCGGTTGCAGGTCAGCACGCTCTACAACCGCATCGTCAACGATCCACGGCATGTCGACGTGATGCTGCTCGACTTCGAGGAGGTGGTCGAACGGCAGTTCGCCGGCTGGGCGATGGGCCAGGTCGACATGAGCCGGCTCAATCCGGCGTTGCTGATGCGGTATTCGGAAACGGAGAAGCTGGATCCGTACGCGGTGTCGGGGCAGGCATCGCGGGCGCTGTTCGCGGAGTTGATCGCGACCGCCTCGGTGATGTGCCACGGCTGAGGCCGTTGGAACCCGACCCGCTCAGGCGGCTTTCTTCGCCGCCACCTTCTTGCCCGCCGGTGGCTTCGCCGCCCGCGGCTCGAACTCGAAGCTGACCTTGCCCTCCTTCTTGTCGTAGGCGAGATACGCCTTGAACTTGCGGCGGGTCTTGTTCGAGACGAAGCCGTCGAGCAACTCGGTCTTGCCGGTGCCGAGCAGCCGTGTCATCTGCTCGCGTGGAATCGGCTGCTGCAGGATGATCTTGCCGCTCTTGAAGTCGCAGGTGACCTGAGCGCCGACCGCGTTTTCGCAGACATAGCTGCTGCCATGCTCGAAAACGCCGCCTGAATCCTTCGGGCACGGCCCCAGGCTTTGCTGGCCCGAGAAATCGATCGGCTCGCCCGACTCGCCCTCCTTCTTCGCCGCTTCGCCGAAGTCGAATTCGAGCTTCCAGTTGTCGATCTCGTCGTCGTGCACCAACTTCAGTTCGGCGGTGAACGGCCAGCCGGCTTTGGAGCGAAAGCCCTCGAGCGGGCCGATCCGCTTGTCCGCCAGGAAGCGCTCGACCTCATCGAGCTCGAAAGCCCGGCTGCCCGGGATCTTGCTGATCGAGAAGCCGCAGCCTTCGGTGGTGGCCGCGGCACCGGCATGGGTGCCGGCCGCCCCTTTGACGACGCCGCCAGCCGCGCTCCCTGCCCCTCTGACGGCGCAAGTGAAGCGGCGGTAGTTCTCCTTGACAATGCCCCCGCAATTGGGGCAGGCGGCTTTCAAGGTCGCGTAATCGCCCGGAATCGTGTCGCGGTCGTATTCCTTCGCCTTCTTGACGATGCGCTCGGCCATCTCGGCGATCTGCGCCATGAAGGCTTCGCGCTCGAGCCGGCCCTTCTCCATCTCGGCCAGCTGGAACTCCCAGTTGCCGGTCAGCTCCGGCTTGGTCAAATCCTCGACGCCCAGCCCGCGCAGCAAGGTCATCAGCTGGAAGGCCTTGGCGCCGGGCACCAGTTCACGGCCTTCGCGGTGGATGTACTTCTCGTAGATCAAGCCCTCGATGATCGCGGCGCGCGTCGCCGGCGTGCCCAGGCCCTTCTCCTGCATCGCCTCGCGCAGCTCCTCGTCGTCGATCAGCTTGCCGGCGCCTTCCATGGCCGAGAGCAGCGTCGCTTCGGTGTAGCGGGCCGGCGGCTTGGTCTTCTGCGCATTGACGTCGACACGCCCGGTCTGCACCACCTCGCCCTTGGCGACCGCCACCAGATTCGCGTCGTCCTCCTGCGCCTCCTTGCCGTAGACCGCCAGCCAGCCGGGCTTGACCATCACCTTGCCGTTGGTCTGGAACTTGTGCTCGGCGGCACCGCCTTCGACCGGCGCCTTGACGGTCGAGATCCGCGTCGTGACCATGAATTCCGCCGGCGGGAAGAAGACCGCGAGGAAGCGCTTGACGACCATGTCGTAGAGCTTGGCCTCGATCTCCGACAGGCTGCGCGGCGCCTGCAAGGTCGGGATGATGGCGAAATGGTCCGACACCTTGGCGTTGTCGAAGATGCGCTTGTTCGGTTTGACGTAACCGTGCTTCAGCGCCGTCTTCGCATGCACGGCGAGCGCCCGCAACGGCCCGGGCAGGTCCTCGGTCGAGATCATTTCCATTGTCTGCTTGACGACGTTGACGTAATCCTCCGGCAGCGCCTTGCTGTCGGTTCGCGGATAGGTCAGCACCTTGTGCTTTTCGTAGAGCGCCTGGGCGATCGAGAGCGTCGTCTTCGCCGAAAAACCGAGTCGTGAATTGGCTTCGCGTTGCAAGGTCGTCAGGTCGTAGAGGCCGGGCGCGCTTTGGCTGGTCGGCTTGGCCTCCTCGGTGACGGTCGCCGGCTGGCCGCGCACGGCCTGGGCGATCGCCTGCGCGTCGCGCTCGTCCCAGAGGCGGTCGGCGCGCTGCTCGGGGTCGGCTGCGGAAGGGGCACCGTCCGTCGTCGCACCGGCGGCGTTCTTCTTCCACTTCGGGTCGAACCACTTGCCGACGTACTCGCCGGCCTCGGCCGCGAAGCTCGCCTTGATCTCCCAGTAGTCGCGGGACACGTGCTTCCTGATCTTCTCCTCGCGCTCGACCATGATCGAGAGCGTCGGCGTCTGCACCCGGCCGACCGTCGTCAGGAAGAAGCCGCCGTCGCGGGAATTGAAGGCGGTCATCGCCCGGGTGCCGTTGATGCCGACCAGCCAGTCGGCCTCGGACCGGCAACGTGCGGCATCGGCCAGGGGCAGCATCTGCTGGTCGGTGCGCAGGTGCTCGAAGCCGTCGCGGATGGCCGCCGGCGTCATGCTCTGCAGCCAGAGCCGGCGCACCGGGTGCTTCGATTTGCTGTGCTGCTGGATCAGGCGAAAGATCAACTCGCCCTCGCGGCCCGCGTCGCAGGCGTTGATCAGCTCGCTCACGTCCTTGCGCTTCACGAGCTTCAGGATCGCGGCCAGGCGCCCCTTGCTCTTGTCGATCGGGTTCAGGTCGAAATGCGGCGGGATCACCGGCAGGTTGGCGAAGCTCCACTTGCCGCGCTTGACGTCGAACTCCTCCGGCGCCTTGATCTCGAGCAGGTGTCCGACCGCCGAGGTGACGAGGTAGCGCTCGCTCTCGAAGTACTCGTCGTGCTTGTCGAACTTGCCGTCGACCGGCGTCAACGCGCGGACGATGTCCTGCGCCACGCTCGGCTTTTCCGCGATGATCAGTGACTTGCTCATGGGTCTCGTGTGTTCTCGTTCACCGGGCCTTCGGTCGCCCCAACGG
>CAXTDH010000480.1:0-3342 GCA_964242405.1 uncultured Rhizobacter sp.
ATGACGACCGTGCCGTTCACCCCCAGCCATGTCGTCGCGATCCTGCCGCTCGTCGGCACCGTGACCGAGCAGGATTTCGTCGACGCCGCGGTCGGCCGCGCGCTCGAGCGCTTCGGCGCCTTGCACGGCCTCGTCAACAACGCCGGCATCACCCGGCCGGCGATGATCGACAAGATGACCCACCCGCAGTGGCAGCAGGTCATGGACGTGCACGTCAACGGCTCGTTCTACTTCATGCAGGCCTGCGGCCGGCACTGGCTGGCGCGCGCCAAGGCCGGCGAAAAGTCGCCGGGGGCGCTCGTCAACGTCTCCTCCGACGCCGGGCGCCGCGGCAGCCTGGGCCAGATCAACTACGCCGCCGCGAAGTCGGCACTGTTCGGCATGACGATGACCGCGGCGCGCGAATGGGCGCGCTTCGGCATCCGTGCCAACGCGGTCTGTTTCGGCGTCGTCGAGACGGCGATGACCGAGACCGTGCGCACCGACGAACGCTTCCGCGACAGCTACCTCGCGCAGATCCCGCTCGGCCGCTGGGCGACGCCCGCCGAGGTGGCCGTGCCGGTGTGCTTCCTGTTGTCCGAAGGTGCGTCCTACGTGACCGGGCAGGTGCTGTCGGTCAGCGGCGGCTACACGATCACGGTATGAACGGCGCCGTCTCCATCGCAGCAGTCGACGCGGCCGTGCAACACGGTACGCCGAGGAGCCGGACGTCATGAGCACCGACCAGGACGACGTGCTCGCCATGCTCGGCCACAGCGCGACCGAATGGCTCGCTGCGCGCACGGCCCCGGCGCGGCCCCGCCTCGGCGCGGTGCGGCCGGTCGATCGGGCGCTGCGCCGCGAGATGGCCGGGCTCGGCTGGATCGGCCTGGCGCTGCCCGAGGCGTGGGGCGGGTCGGGCCTCGGCCTGAGCGAGGCGCTGGTGTTGACGGAGGCGTTCGGCCGGCATGCATTCCCCGAGCCCTTCATCGCCACCGCGGTGATGCCCGAGTTCCTGTTGACGGCGGCCGGCACCGGTTCGGGTGCCGACGGCCTGGCGGCGCTGCACCTGCAAGCCGAACGCTGGTTGAGCGTCGCCTGGCAGGAGCGTGCGGGGGAAATCGCTGGCAAGCGACCCCAGACTCGCCTCGATGGCCGGCTCCTCAGCGGCAGCAAGTGCTTCGTGCCGGCCGTCGAAGGCGACACGGTGCTGCTGGTGAACGCACTCCACGGCGACGAGATGGTCGTGGTGGCCATCGATGCGAACAGCCCCGGGGTGCTCGTCGAGCCGGTAGCGGCCGGCGACGGTTCGAGCCTCGCCCACATCCGCTTCGACCGCGCGGTGATCCGCAGCGAGGGCGTTCTGCTGAGCGGCCGGGCCGCCGAGGCAGCACTGGCGCGGGCGCTCGCGGCCGGCACGCTCGCATCGGCCGCGCACTCGGCCGGCCTGGCCAGCACCTGCCTCGACAAGACCGTGGCCTACGTGAGCGGGCGGCGCCAGTTCGGCCGCGCCATCGGCAGCTTCCAGAGCGTGCAGCACCGGCTGGTCGACGTCTACGCTGCCAACCGGCTGGCTGCTGCGAGCTGGCGGCATGCGCTGCAGGCCTTCGAGACCGCGGCGCCGGATGCCGATGGCACCGACCCTGCCCGCGCCGCCGCGACGATCGCCACCTCAGCCAGCGGCGCCTCGACGATCGCCACCTCGGCCGGCACCGCTGCGACGATCGTCACCTTGGCAGGCGCCGCCGCCGTCAGCGCCACCCCAGCCGGCGCTGCCGTCGTCAGCGCCACCTCGAACGCCGCGATCAGCGCAGCCAAGGCCCGATGTGCCGACGCCGCCGTGCACGCCGGGCGCACCGCCGTCCAATTGCACGGCGCGATGGGCTTCACCGACGAAGCCGACATCGGCCTCTACCTGCGCGCCGCGATCTTCCACGCCGCCTGGCTGGGCAACCCCGCGCAGCACCGCCGCCGCTTCGCGACCGACCTCGCCCCGGAGCCGCTCGCCCCTGTCGCCCATGCTGCTGCCCCTGGCGCCCATGTCTAATATCCCGACCCTGCCCGCGGCCGACGCCGACTTCCGCTTGCGACTGCGACTGCGCGGCTGGTTGAACGCGCACTATCCCGCGGCCTGGCGGCAGGACACGCTGCGGCCGTTCCGTCGCCTGCGCGGCGCGGAAGCCGTCGAATGGCTGCGCCTGCTGCACGCCCACGGCTGGCGCGCGCCGGCCTGGGAAGTTCGACACGGCGGCATGGGCCTGTCGTTCGCGCGGCAACGCATCTACCACGAGGAGTTCGAGCGCGCCTGCGTGGCCCGGGTGATCGACCTCGGCGAGACCCAGCTCGGGCCGACGCTGGCGCAGCTCGGCAGCGCGGCGCAAAAGGCGTATTACCTGCCGCGCATCTTGTCCTGCGAACACGTCTGGTGCCAGGGCTACTCGGAGCCGAACGCCGGCTCCGATCTGGCGGCGCTGAAGACGCGGGCCGTGCTCGAGGGCGATCACTTCACCGTCAACGGCCAGAAGATCTGGACGACCCAGGCCAACGACTCGACCCACATCTTCACGCTGGTGCGCACCGGCAACTTCGAGAAGAAGCAGCAAGGCATCTCGTTCCTGCTGATCGACCTGAAGACGCCGGGCATCACGATCCGCCCCATCCTCAACCTGGCAGGCGAAGACGAGTTCTGCGAGGTCTTCTTCGACGACGTGCGCGTGCCGCGCGACAACCTGGTGGGCGAACTCCACCAGGGCTGGGCGGTCGCCAAGACGCTGCTCGGCCACGAGCGCATCTGGATCGGCAGCCCGGCGCTCGCCGGCCGTGCGCTCGGCCTGGCGGCGCACCTGTTGCGCGAGACCGGCGCGCAGGCGGATGTCGGCGTGATGGACCGTTACGCCCAGTTGGCCGCCGACCTGCACGACTACCGGCTGCTCTATGCCGAGATGTGCGACGCGGTGGCGGCCGGCCACGCGCCCGGGCCCGAAGCCTCGGTGCTGAAGGTGCTCGTGTCGGAGCTGCTGCAGCGCATCACCGCCTTCAACCTCGAGCTCGGCAACGAACACGCCGGGCTGGTCGGCGAGTCGCTCGTCGGCGCGATGCCGGTCGACCTGCACTGGCAATTCATGATGTCCCTGCCGCCGACGATATTCGCCGGCGCCAACGAGATCCAGCGCAACATCCTGGCCAAGGCGGTGCTCGGCCTGCCGTCGGAGGGCGCGACATGACGGCCGGCGTCTCTCCAACAGCCAAAGTTGCTCCGACGGCCGCGTTGCACGGCATCCGCGTGCTCGACATGACACGCGTGGTCGCCGGCCCGTACGCCGCCCAGATCCTCGGCGACCTGGGCGCCGAGGTGGTGAAGAT
>CAXTDH010000481.1:0-3336 GCA_964242405.1 uncultured Rhizobacter sp.
TGCATCATTTCACGGCGATGGTGTGGCCCGCCAGCACCTGAACGATACGCGGACGACCCAGGCCTCGTTTGACGCTGCCGACGACTTCGCCATCCGCCCCACGAACCTGCTGCATGCCGAACGCCTTGACCCTGACCGCCCGCTTCACACCGTCGACCATCAGGTCGTAGCGGGACTCGCGACCGGCCAGCACCGCCGCCGCGATTCCCGCCGCCAGCAGCAACAGCGCTGCCAGCACCGCCGTGATCACCGGCAGCAGCGGGTACTGGATCCGGATCAGGAGCGGCACCGAGGCGGTCGACGCCTTGACGCTCTCGGGTGGCATGAACACCTTGGACAGCGGGTCGCCGGGGAAAAGTTCCTCCATCGACCGCTTGAATTCGTCGGACATCAGCAGCTGCTGTTGGGCGAGCGAGATCTGCAGCACCGCGGGAATCACGATCTTCTTGCCCATCTCGCTGATCGCTGTGCCGGACCACGGCGAGGGCACCTGGGCGAGCGGCATCGGCAGGGTGACCGTCACCTCGCGCTCTTCGCCCGGCTGCACCTGCTCGACCGCCGTCGGCACGATTCGCACATTCGACTGGCCCCATGCGCCACGCAGCGTCGCATTCGTCTGCGCGTGACCGATCACGTACGGGTACAGCATGTTCTGGAACGCCGCCTTGATCTGCACGACCGGCAGCACATCGGAGGCCGCCACGTCGACGAGCACGGTGCGGCCGTCCTTGGCGAGGCCGATGGTCACGTTCGGTGAATTGACGACGCCTTTGGGCACGAGCCGCACCGACTCCCGGTCGATCGGTTTCAGACGCGCCGGCAGGCTGGCGAACACCTTCGCCAGCGCGCCCCGCTCGACCAGCGCCGCGAGGTGGGCGGATGCTTCGTCACCACACGCCAGCGCATACACCATCAACCCGGAAGCCCGGTACAGCTTGCCGGCGAGCGGCATCTTGACGGGGTAGGCGAGCGTGCGGGTGATCGTTGGATCCAGGTGCAGGACGCGGTAGAAATCCTCGTTGCGACGCAAGGTCTGCGGGTCGTTGTTCGGGCTGTTCTTGTTGTTGGTGAAGATCCAGACGATGCCCGGCGCGCCGTTGAACCGGCGCTTCGCATCCGCCACCGCCTCCTCGAAATCGGTGTCGGCCAGCGCCCGGCTCTTGTTCTTGGTCGCCACGCCCAGGCCAGTGAGCGCCTGGACCGGATCGCCGACACCGGCCCCCTGATAGAGCAGCGACGGCGACGGGTTGCCCGGCGTGCTCTGGTTGAAGGCGGCGATCACCACTGCGTCGTCGGGGCTGGCGACCGCCCGCACGACCGCACCGATCAAGGGCTTGAAGGTCGAGGCCGGGTCGACGTAGAAGGGCTCCATCCAGCCGGAGTTCTGCACCAGAAAGGCCTGCTGCATCGGCGCTGCCCAGGCGTTCGTCGACCAGCTCGGGGCCAGCAGCAGGACGGCGACCGCGTATCGCCAAAGCACATGACGGCTTGGCCTCACCTTTCCAGCTCCCACCCATGAGCTTCCGGCAGGTCCGGGTGGTAGATCCAGAGGCATTCGTCGTACACGAACACCCGGGTGTGCCACGGCCGCGCAACCTGCAGCGTGAAGAACGAGAGGTCGGGCGAATCCTCGGCCTGGTAGCGCAGCACGGCCCGCTGGCGGGCGCCGGACTCGAGCAACTCCGAAGCGGCCGAGGTCGTCTCGATCACCAGGCCGAGGGCGGCGCCATGGGCGGTCGATTCCACCAAGGGCACGACGATCTCGTCGACACCGGCACCGGCACCGAAGGCTTGTGCGTCATCCTGCCAGGGCTCCGTCTTGATCCACTGGCCGCGCTGGAAGCTGAACAGGCCGGTGCAAAAACGCGGCGAGTCGAGGGCGTGCGTCTCCGGATTCGACCGGGCCATCTGGACGAAGCTGTAGCTGCCGGCGCCCTCGTCCCAGCAGAGCTGCCAGAAGGAGCCCGACCTCGACAGGTACGGGCAGCCGAATTCGGGCCTGGGCACCACGGCTCGCGGCCAGCGCACCCAGCTTGTCTCGAGCTTGCCGTCGGAATTGCGGCGCAGCACGAGTTGGCCCTGCTCGCAAGGCCAGATTGCCTGGCGTGCATCGCCGACCGGCGTCGAGAAACGGGACACCGCGTCGGCGGCGCCGCATTCGACGACCTGACCCGAGGCCGCGCACAACGCCAGGCCGCCCGACGCGTTTCGCACCGGCAGCCACACCTCGCCGGACCAGCGAATCGGCGCACCGATTGCAGCACCGCCACCACCAAGATAGGTCACCGAGTAAGTCAGCGACAGCACATCGGCCCGGACGACCGCCAGGCCGGAGACGGTTGCCAACATCAAGACGGTCGAGGCGCCGTCCTGTGTCATCTCGATCCGCCAGTCGTTGCCGCCGGCGAGGGCCTCCGCGAACGGGCCGGCGGCGATCGGCTCCATCGGTAGCCAGCTCCGCGCGAGCGGTGCCCAGGCAAACAAGGCGCCCTTCTCCGGCTCGATCGCCACGAGGACGTCACCGGTGGTGCCGAAGCGACCGACGCAGAACTCGTAGCGCCCGGGAGGCGGCAATTCGATCGTGCGCGGCGCATCGTCGGTCGGTGAGAGAGGCTGAGGGCGACCGTTCAGCCTGGGCGCTCGTGGCCGCAGCGAACGGGCGGTCTGGCGAAGACCGTTCGAGTCGCTGCCGGGCCGCGAACCCTTCTGCAGGGGCGAGATGCCATAGGGCGGCACCCACGACGACATAGACGCTGCAGCGGCGGCGACCAGCGCCGTGCCGTCGTCGGGCGAAAAGGCGAATTCGGGCGGGAATGCCGGCGCGTCGGCGTGGCCCCAGGATGCCGGCGCGTCAGCGTGACCCCCGGATGCCGGCCTGTTCGTGCGGCCTGCGGAGCTGCGGCTGGCGCCGACCCATCGGCTGGTATCGGCGGGGGAGATGAGCGCGCTCACCGGCAGACCGGTCGGCGTCGCTTCCAGTGACCATCGGCGGGATGGCACGTCGTGCGCCCACAGCCCGGATGCGAGCGGCCAACGTTCGACATTCGGGTTCGTCAAGCCTCGATCTCCCTGTGCCCTGTCGCTGACGGCATCAGGCAGCTCCGCGCTCGATCGCATCGACGAACAGCTTCGCCACATCGAACCCGGTTTGCTGCGTGATCTCCTGAAACCCGGTCGGGCTGGTGACGTTGATCTCGGTCAGGCAGTCGCCGATGACATCGAGCCCGACCAGCATCAGCCCGCGCGCTGCCAGCACCGGGCCGATGCTCGAGGCGATCTCGCGGTCCCGGTCGCTCAACGGCTGAGCCACCCCCTTGCCGCCGACTGCCAGGTTGC
>CAXTDH010000482.1:0-3335 GCA_964242405.1 uncultured Rhizobacter sp.
GGCAGCGACCATCCACACCGCCACCCGCACCATCGCGGCCGATGCCTTCTTCACCGGCTTGTACGAGACGGCTCTGGAGCCCGGCGAACTGATTGCAGCGGTGAGCTTTCCGGCGGTCCAGCGCGCGGCCTACGTCAAGTACAAGCAGCCGGCCTCCCGTTTCGCGATGATCGGCGTCTTCGTCGCCCAGGGCGCCGATGGCGTTCGGGTGGCGGTCACCGGCGCCAAGGGCAGCGTCTTTCGGGCGACCGAACTCGAGGCGGCACTGGCCGCGAGCTTCACACCCGAGGCCGCGCTGGTGGTGAAGGTGCCGACCACCGGCATCAACAGCGACCTCCACGGCAGCGCCGAATACCGGGCGGCGATGGTCAGCGTGATGGCTTCGCGGGCCGTGAGCGCTGCGTTGGCGCGCTGACGTTTGAGTTTCGGGCGACGGGTTGCTGTCTCGGGCGACGAACAGGTTGCCCCTGGCGACCTGGCGCCGCCGCGGCCGGGCAGCGGCTGCCTGGCGCAGACGATCTAAGATCCGCAGATGCCGATCGCGATCCCTGGTTCCGTAGACGCTGTCGTCATGTTGCTCGCCGAGCAGCAATACGTCTGTGACCGGCGGCTCGCCACCGCCCTTTTCCTGAGCCTGAAACTCCAGCGCCCGCTGTTCCTGGAGGGCGAACCTGGCGTCGGCAAGACGGAGCTCGCCAAGACGCTCGCGAGGGCGCTCGGCACCCGGCTGTTGCGGGTGCAGTGTTACGAGGGGCTCGACATCGCGCAGACGGCCTACGAGTGGAATGTCGCGCGGCAGATGATCGAGATCCGGCTGGCCGAGGCGGCACATGCCGTGACCGGGGCCGGCGAGCGCGAGCGGCTGACCGAGAGTCTCTACCGCCGCGACATGCTGATCGAGCGGCCGCTGCTGCAGGCCTTGACGCAGGAGCGTTCGCCGGTGCTGTTGATCGACGAACTCGACCGGGCAGACGAGCCGTTCGATGCCTTCTTGCTCGAGGTGCTGGCCGAGAACCAGTTGACCATCCCCGAGTTCGGTACCGTGACGGCGAGCGCGCCGCCGATCACCCTCATCACCAGCAACCGCACCCGCGAGATCCACGACGCCCTGAAGCGCCGCTGCCTCTACCACTGGCTCGATTTCCCGACCGAGGCGGCCGAGCTCGAGATCCTGCGGCGCAAGGTGCCGGGCGCGAGTGCGCAGCTCGCGGCCCAGGTCGTCGATTTCGTCCAGCGGCTGCGCACGCTCGAACTCTTCAAGGCGCCCGGCGTGGCCGAGACGATCGACTGGATGCGAGCGCTGGCGGCGCTCGACGCCACGGCCCTCGACGAGGTGACGGTCGACGAAACCCTCGGCGTGCTGCTCAAGCACCAGGACGACATCGTCAAGCTGCAGGCCGGCGCAGCTGCACGCCTGCTGGTTGATTCGCAGACGCACCGTGGCGCGGCTGCCCTCCTCGGAGTGCCGTGACGGTGTTCGCCGAGCAGGTCGCTCGTTTCGCCCGCCTGTTGCGTGCGGCCGGCATGCCGGTCGGGCCGGACCGGGTGTTGACCGCCGTGGCAGCGTTGGCGCAGGTCGGCGTCGAACGCCGGGTCGATGTCCATGCAGCGCTCTCCGCCGTCATGCAGGACAGTCACGCCCAGCAGCCGTTGTTCGACGCCGCCTTCGACGCGTTCTGGCAGTTGGACGAGGGGCCCGGCAACGCAGTCGAAGCCGGGCTGGCGGTGGCCGACGGGGCCCAGGCGCAATCGCCGCCTGCTTTCGATCGGATCGCTGCTGCGCTCGCGGCCATTCGGTCGCAGCAGCCGCCGCGGCAAGCGCCGACGTCAAGCCGTCCGCCGGAGTTCCGTCAGGACAAGACACTCGCGTCCTCCGACGACGAGCGCCTGCAAATGGCCGATTTCGCCACCATGACCGCGGCGGAGTTCGCGCTCGCCAAGCGCATCGCCGAGGAACTGCCGATGCCGATGGAGCCGGTGCGTCGCCGGCGGCAGGAGCCTGCGCGCGACGATGCGCGGCATGGCCCATCAGCCGCAGACCTTGTTGCCGGCCTTCAGCCGCCCGCGCCGGGAGTTGCCGACGCTCGTGGTGCTGCTCGACATCTCCGGTTCGATGCAGCGTTATGCCCGGCTGCTGCTGCACTACGCCCATGGCTTGACGCGTCGGCACCTGAAGGTCCATACGCTCGTCTTCGGCACTCGCTTGACCAACATCAGCCGCAGCCTGCAGCACCGCGACCCGGACGTCGCCTTGCAGCATGCCGATGCGCAGGTCCAGGACTGGCGGGGCGGCACCCGCATCGCCTCCTGCCTGGCCGACTTCAACCGCAGCTGGGCCCGACGCCTGCTCGGCGGCAACGCGTCGCTGCTGCTGATGACCGACGGCCTGGACCGCGACGAAGAGGGCCGGCTCGGCCCCGTCGCCGAGCAGCTTCGACGCCGGGCGCGCCGCATCGTCTGGCTCAACCCTTTGCTGCGGTTCGACGGTTTCGAGCCGCGTGCCGCCGGTGTGCGGGCCTTGCTGCCGCACGTCGACCGGTTCCTGCCCGTCCACAACCTCGCCAGCCTGGCCGACCTCGCGGCTGCGTTGCGCCGGCCTGCCCCATCTCATTCCCTCCATCACTCCCCTTCCTGAAACGATCTCTCCATGGAACTGCAAGGCGAACGACCCATCCCGGCCACGATCGACGAAACCTGGGCTGCGCTCAACGATCCGGCGGTGCTCAAGGCCTGCATCGCCGGTTGCGAGTCGGTCGAGCGCACGGGGGAAGACGCCTTCAGCGCCGTCGTCGCGCTCAAGGTCGGCCCGGTGAGCGCCCGCTTCAAGGGCAACCTTCGGATGACGAACGTCGTGGCACCCACGGCCTACACCATCAACTTCGAGGGGCAGGGCGGCATCGCCGGCTTCGGCAAGGGCTCGGCCGATGTGGCGCTGACGCCCGAAGGCGATCGCAGCACCCTGCTCAAGTACCACGCGCGGGCCACGGTGGGCGGCAAGATGGCTCAGATCGGCTCGCGCCTGATCGATGCGACCGCCGCCAAGATCACCGAGGACTTCTTCAAGGCCTTCGAGGCGCATCTGCAGGCGCAACGGGACGCCGGGCCGTCGCAGGCCGCGGTCGGTCCGGCGACCGCGGCGTCGCCCGAATCGGATCTGCCTGGCGCATCTGACGAGGTCGGCGCAACCTCGTCCACGGTGCCGCCCGCGCTGCCGGTCGCCGTGCGGGCGCCGGCGCCGGCCGACAATGCGGACGTGAAGAAGCTCGGCTGGCTGATCGGCGCGGCCGCGGCGCCGAGCCCCAGGTCTCGAGCACGGTGACGAGCCAGACCTTGCG
>CAXTDH010000483.1:0-3332 GCA_964242405.1 uncultured Rhizobacter sp.
CGCCAAGGTCTTCGCCATCTACGGCAAGGGCGGCATCGGCAAGAGCACGACCTCGTCGAACCTGTCGGCGGCGTTCTCGAAGCTCGGCAAGCGCGTCCTGCAGATCGGCTGCGACCCGAAGCACGACTCGACCTTCACCCTCACCAAGAAGATGCTGCCGACGGTGATCGACGTGCTCGAGACGGTCGACTTCCATGCCGAGGAGTTGCGCGTCGAGGACTTCGTCTTCCCCGGCTACAACGGCGTGATGTGTGTCGAGGCGGGCGGGCCGCCGGCGGGCACCGGCTGCGGCGGCTACGTCGTCGGCCAGACGGTCAAGCTGCTGAAGGAACATCACCTGCTCGAGGACACCGACGTGGTGATCTTCGACGTGCTCGGCGACGTGGTGTGCGGCGGCTTCGCCGCGCCCTTGCAGCATGCCGACCGGGCGCTGATCGTGACCGCCAACGATTTCGACTCGATCTTCGCGATGAACCGCATCGTCCAGGCGATCGGCGCCAAGGCAAAGAACTACAACGTGCGGCTCGGTGGCGTCATCGCCAACCGCAGCGCCGCGACCGACCAAATCGACAAGTACAACGACAAGATCGGCCTGAAGCTCGCCGCCCACTTCCCCGACCTCGACGTGATCCGTCGCAGCCGGCTGAAGAAGTCGACGCTGTTCGAGATGGAGTATTCGCCCGAGCTCGAGAAGGTCACCAACGAGTACATGCGCCTGGCCGCCGCGCTCTGGCTCGGCACCGAGCCGCTGTCCGCCGTGCCGATGAAGGATCGGGACATCTTCGACCTGCTGGGTTTCGACTGAGCCGAACCTGGACCAAGCACCGCCATGACCGACCTCACCTACCAGACCCGTCGCGGCCAGATCGAGACCTACTTCGACCGCACCGCCGTCGACGCCTGGGCTCGGCTCACCTCCGACGCCCCGCTGGGCCGCATCCGCACCAGCGTACGCGCCGGCCGGGACCGGATGCGGGCGCTGCTGCTCGGCTGGCTGCCGGCCGACCTGAGCGGCGTGCGCGTTCTCGATGCCGGCTGCGGCACCGGTGCGCTCGCCGTGGCGGCTGCCGCACGCGGCGCG
Source organism: uncultured Rhizobacter sp. (assembly GCA_964242405.1). GTDB lineage: Bacteria > Pseudomonadota > Gammaproteobacteria > Burkholderiales > Burkholderiaceae_C > LMDS01. Next base: position 1,082 of record CAXTDH010000483.1, read on the forward strand.
GCGGTGGTCGCGATCGATCTGTCGCCGACGCTGGTCGGCCTCGCCCGCGAGCGCCAGCCGGTGTTCGGCAGCGGCGGCTCGGTCGACTTCCGCTCCGGCGACATGCTGGATGCGGGCCTCGGCCGCTTCGACTTCGTCGTCGGCATGGATTCGCTGATTCACTACGAACCGGCCGACGCAGTGCGGGCGCTGGCCGGGCTGGCCGCCCGCACCGACCGCGCCGTGCTGTTCACCCATGTGCCGAGCAACCCGGCGCTGCGCGTCTTCGGCGCGGTCGGCAAGCTCTTCCCCCGCGGCGACCGCTCGCCGGCGGTCGTGCCGGTGGCCGAGCGGTCGCTGCACCGGCGCATCGCCGAGCACCCCGGGCTCGCCGGCTGGTCGACCGGCCGCAGCGAGCGCGTCGCCAGCGGCTTCTACACCTCCCAGGCGCTGGAGCTCGTCAGGTCATGAGCGCCGAGCGCCCGCTCACCCTGAGCCTGTCGAAGGGCCCGTTCGTCATGAGCGCGTCGAAAGGCCCGCTCGCCCTGAGCCTGTCGAAGGGCCCGTTCGCCGCCGGCCGGTCGAAGGGCCTGCGCTCGCCAAGGAGCGCCTCATGAACCCGGCCGGCAGCATCGGCAAGCTCAACGCCGGCCTGGCGAGCCAGTGGGCGCGCATCGGCACCCGCTTCCTGCCGTTCGCCGATGCGGCGACGGTCGAGTTGCCGCTCTCCCGGCTGCTACGGCTGTCGCTGTTCCAGGTGACGGTCGGCATGGCGACGGTGCTGCTGATCGGCACCCTGAACCGGGTCATGATCGTCGAGCTGGGCGTCGCGGCCTGGCTGGTCTCGGCGATGGTCGCCCTGCCGCTGGTGGCCGCGCCGTTCCGTGCGCTGATCGGATTTCGTTCCGACACCCACCGCTCGGTGCTCGGCTGGAAGCGGGTGCCCTACCTCTGGATCGGCACGCTGCTGCAGTTCGGCGGCCTGGCGATCATGCCGTTCGCACTCATCCTGCTGTCGGGTGACAGCCATGGCCCGGGCTGGATCGCCCATGCCGGCGCGGCGCTCGCGTTCCTGCTGGTCGGCGCCGGCCTGCAGACGACGCAGACGGCCGGGCTGGCGCTCGCGACCGACCTGGCGCCGCCCGAATCGCGCCCCCGGGTCGTGGCGCTGATGTACGTGATGCTGCTGGTCGGCATGGTCGCGAGCGGCATCGTCTTCGGCACGGCGCTGCACAACTTCAGCCAGGTGCGGCTCATCCAGGTGGTGCAGGGCGCGGGGCTGCTGACGATGGTCGTGAACCTGATCGCCCTCTGGAAGCAGGAGGCGCGCAACCCGGCGAACCGCCGCCGCCACGAGCCGAGGCCGTCGTTTCGCGAGCACTGGGCGCGCTTCGCGGCCCGGGGGCAGTCGATCCGCTTCCTGGTCGCGGTCGGCATCGGCACCGCGGCGTTCAACATGCAGGACATCATCCTCGAGCCCTACGGCGGCGAGATCCTGCACCTGCCGGTTGGCGCCACGACCACGCTCACGGCCATGATCGCGCTCGGTGCACTCGCCGCCTTCGGCGTCGCCGCCCGCTCCCTCGGCCGCGGCACCGGTGCCCATCGGCTGGCCGCCTGGGGCCTGATGGCCGGGCTGCTGGCGTTCTCGTGCGTGATCTTCGCCGAGCCGCTGGCCTCGCCCAACCTGTTTCGCGTCGGCGCGACGCTGATCGGCTTCGGCGCCGGCCTGTTCTCGGTCGGCACCCTCACCGCGGCGATGAACCTCGAGAACGACGGCCTGAACGGCCTGGCGCTCGGTGCCTGGGGCGCCGTGCAGGCGTCGTGCGCCGGGCTCGCGATCGCTGCCGGCGGCGCGATCCGCGACGGCGTCTCGCACCTCGCGACCCAGGGCCTGCTCGGCGACGGCCTGACGCACCCCGGAACGGGCTACAGCTTCGTCTACCACATCGAGCTCTACCTGCTGTTCGCCGCGCTGATCGCGATCGGCCCGCTGATCCGCGCCAAGCGCTCACCGGCGGGAGGTTCGCAGCAGTCGCCAGCGCCGCTCGGCCTGGCGGACTTCCCTCGCTGACCGAGCACCCGCACGTACACGCATACGCGCCCCAACGCAACGCAACGCAACGCCCACAAGGAGCAGACCATGGGAACCGGAGCCATCACGGCCTACATCGACGTCGCGCAGATCACGCTCTACGTCTTCTGGCTTTTCTTCGCCGGGCTGATCTACTACCTCCACCGTGAAGACAAGCGCGAAGGCTATCCGCTCGAG
>CAXTDH010000484.1:0-3327 GCA_964242405.1 uncultured Rhizobacter sp.
GCTGCTCGATCGAACCGGCAACGAGTTGATCGATGCGGCACGACAGTTCAGTCCCAGTTCGAGCCTGCCGTCGATCTTTGTCGTGCTTGATCCCACGCGCGCGGCGGCTGCGGCGGTCCACGTCGAGCTCGAAGCGGCAACCGCTGCACTCGCGGACGCCTTGCGTGCGCTGCCCGGCGCTGTCGTCCTGCAATCCACAGACGTCGATCCGCTCTGCGCCGTCGAGCGCTTCGACCCGGTCGCCGACCGGCTGGCCCACATTCCCTACACCGACGACTACTTTGCCGCCCTGGCGCTGGCCATCACCCGTCGGATCCACCTGCTGCTCGTGCCGGCGCACAAGGTGCTGGTGCTCGACTGCGACAACACGATCTGGCGCGGCGTCGTCGGTGAGGATGGGCCTCAGGGCATCGGCCTGGACCCGGCGTTCCTCGCCGTGCAGCGCTTCGCCGTCGCCGCCCAGGAAAAGGGCACGCTCGTCTGCCTGGCGAGCAAGAACGTCGAGGCCGACGTGCTGGAGGTGTTGGCCACGCGGCCCGACATGGTGTTGAAGGCCGACCACATCGTTTCTCATCGCGTCAACTGGGAGCCCAAGGTCGGCAACCTGCGGTCGCTCGCCCGGGAACTGAATCTCGGCCTGGATTCCTTCGTCTTCATCGACGACAACCCGGTCGAGTGCGGTCAGGTGCTGGAAGCGCTGCCCGAGGTCGTCACCTTGCAGTTGCCGGAAGCCGCTGCCGATGTCGGCACGTTCCTTGAGCATTTATGGACCTTCGACAAAGTTTCGGTGACGCAGGAGGATGCCCGCCGCACGGCGATGTACCGGGAGAACGCGGCTCGCGACAATCTCGAAGCGGGCGTCGTCGACATCGGCGAGTTCCTCGCGGCGTTGCAGCTGGTGATCGGCATCGACGCACCGTCCGAGGACGAATGGCCGCGCGTCGCCCAGCTCACCCAGCGGACCAATCAGTTCAACTTCACGACGGTGCGCCGCAGCGAAGCCGAGATGCGGGCACTGCCGGCCGCCGGCTCCCGTGTGCTCGCCATGCACGTCAAGGACCGTTTCGGTGACTACGGGCTGGTCGGCATGGTGATCGCCGACGTTCGCGGTCGCGAGCTGCACGTCGACACCTTCGTCCTCAGTTGCCGAGTTCTCGGCCGGGGGGTGGAGCACGCCACGCTCGCTCGGCTGGGAACACTGGCGGTGTCGCTCAGCCTGGACGCGGTGCGCCTGCCGTACCGAAAGACGCCGAAGAACGAGCCGGCGAGGGCCTTCGCGAATTCGGTCGTCGCCGCCTACGCGCAGGGCCAGGGCGAATCATTCGACTACCTGATTCCGGCAGCCGTTGCCGCGGCGATCACGCACCGTGCCGGCGAGGACGCCCCGGAAGTGGTCGAGGCGCGACGCGCCGATGCCAAGAAGCCGGCCAAGCCGGCCGCCGCCACTGCGCTGGCCGGTCGCTCGGTGCGTTACCTCCGTCTTGCCACCGAGCTGACGAGCGGCCCGGCGGTGTTGCGTGCGATGCGTGCCGGGACCGCTCGGCAACGCGATCTCACGTCGGTGCCGACACTCGCCCGGACGGCCACGGAGCGTTCCCTCGTGGTGTTGTGGCAAGAAATCCTGGGCATCCACGGGCTCGGCATCGATGACGATTTCTTCGCCCTCGGCGGCAGCTCGTTGCAAGCCGCCCGAATGTTCGCCGACCTGGCGCACCGACGCGGCGTGGCCTTGCCGCTGACGACCATCATCGAAGCGCCGACGGTCGCCACACTCGCGGTTCGTGTCGACCGCGGGGGCGCTGCATCCGGTGCAGCCCTGATCGCGCTGCGGCCGGCCGCCGGCCGCAAGCTGTTCCTGGTGCACGACGGTGACGGCGAGACGCTGCTCTACCGCAACCTCGCGCACCGGACGCCGGCCGATGTCGCGGTCTACGGCATCCAGCCGGCGCGCCTGAAGAACGTGCCGCTCGCTCACGCCAGCATCGAGGCCATGGCGAGTTCCTACCTGCAAAGCGTCCGCGAGGAGCAGCCGAGCGGCCCCTATCTGTTGGGCGGCATGTGCGCCGGCGGGCTGATCGCCTACGAGATGGCATTGCAACTCGAGCGCGTCGGCGAAACGGTCGAGCGGGTGCTGCTGCTCGACGCCGCGACGCCTCAGGCCGTGCGCCGCTCGGGTTCCGCGATCGCTCACCGAAGATCCCGCCTGGGCGAGGCGATCGACGCAGCCCGGCGCGGCCGGCGCGGCTTGGACGCTGTCCGTGCGTCTGCGCTCGCTGTGGCTCGCAAAATCCACAGCGCCGGTTCGTACGAGATCGGGCGCGTCGTCCGTGGCTGGACGGAGGGGCTGCGCTTCGCGCTTCTGCGGCGTGTTCTCGCAGGCAAGGGCCACTGGCCCGATGCGGTTCCGAGCCTCGACTTCCGGGCGATCTACAACGCAGCCGAGCGTCGCTACAAGCCGGCCGCTTCGCCCCGCATCCCAGCGCTGCTGGTTCGTGCCCGTTCCGGCCAACCCGGCGATGAAGCCTATGCCGAACTCTATGCCGACGCGACCCTCGGCTGGGGCTCGGTCATCGAAGGGTTGGCGGTTGCCGATGTCGACGGCGGCCACGCCAGCATGCTGCAGGAGCCGCACGCAGCGTCGCTCGCCGATCTGCTGCGGCCGCATCTGAACGGAACGACAGATCCGACATCGTCGCCCCCGACGCCGCGGAGCTGACGAATGAAGACCACCGACGTCGCCATCATCATCGTCAGCTACCGGTCCGCCGCCCTGACGATCGATTGCCTGCGCTCGATCGAGGCTCAACCGGCCCGGCCCGGGCTGCGTCTGCGATGCGTCGTCGTCGACAACGCGTCGGGCGATACGCCGGCCATCGCCGACGCCATTGCGAGCCACGGTTGGGGCAGCTGGGCGAAGCTGGTCACAGCCGAACGCAACGGCGGCTTCGCTTACGGCAACAACCTGGGCGTCCGTACGGTCTATGCCGAAGGCCGGCCCGACTATCTCCACCTCGTCAATCCGGACACCATCCTGCACCCCGGCGCGGTGGATGCGCTGGTGCGCTTCCTCGACCGGAACCCGACCGCCGGGATCGCCGGCAGCACCTTCGAGAACGCCGACGGCAGCGACTGGGCCATCGCCTTCCGCTTTCCGACCTTGCTGAGCGAAGTCGAACGCAGCCTGCACATCGGCCTCGCCTCCCGGCTCCTGCGGCGCTGGCAAGTGCCGATCTTCATGGGCCGGGAGCCTTGCGCGGTCGACTGGGTTTCGGGTGCCTCGATGATGATCCGGCGCGAACTGCTCGACACCATCGGCGGCATGGACGA
>CAXTDH010000485.1:0-3321 GCA_964242405.1 uncultured Rhizobacter sp.
GCACGGCCCCCCGAGTTGCGCCAGATGCGGGCTCATCCCGCGGTCGGCGGGCGGCAGCCACTCGTGGAAGCTGCCGGCGTCGACGAGCCGGCGCAGGCGCTCGCGGGCCGTGCACTCCCGGTAGCTGATCGAGAGGGCGAGGCTCATCCGAGCTCCGAGACCGCCTGGTCCAGGCGCAGTCCGACGACCGCCGGGGTCGCGCCCATGTCGTGTATCGACACCCGCAAGCCGGCGAGCGGATGGCGCCGATGAAAGTCGCGCAACACCGCATCCCAGATCTGACCGAAGCCCCGGGCCGAGGTCTCGACGTGGACGCTGCAGGCCGATCCGGCCATGGGTTCGAGCAGCACTTCGAGGTTGCCCGAACCGACCACGCCGACGAGGACGGGGTCGAACGCGCCAGCCGCGCGTTGGCCGTCGAAGCTGTAGTCGAGCACCTCGATGCCGGGTGGTAGATCGGTCATCGCAATTCCTTGTCGGTCAGGGGTCGTGCACGCGCTGGCTCACCCGGGTTGCGCGAGCGAGCCGTCAACAGTCGTCGAAGGCGCTTCATCACCATTCGTCGCCGCCCCCGGGTCACCAGTTGCGAAAGCGCTTGGGCGGTTCGTACAGCCCGCCGGACGCCCGGACCAGATCCCGCATCGAGCGTGCCGCCAGCAGGTTGCGGGTCGCGTCGCGCGGGTCGATGCCCAGGTCGGCGGGCCGCTGGATGACGCCGCGGTCGCGTAGGTTCTCGACGGCGCGCGGGTCACGCGCCAGGCCGACCGCCGTGTAGCCGGCGACGCCGCGGATCGCCTGCTCGCGCTCCTCGTCGGTCCGACAGAGCAGCAGGTTGGCGATGCCCTCCTCGGTCAGCACGTGCGTCACGTCCTCGCCGTAGATCATGATCGGCGGCAGGTCCATGCCGGCCTGCTCCTGCAGCGTCCAGGCGTCGAGCCGCTCGACAAAGGCCGGCTGCATGTGCTCGCGGAAGGTCTCGACCATCTGCACCACCAGCTTTTGCCCGCGGGGCGTGCCGGCCGCGCCGCTGCGATGAGCGCGCGCCTGCTGCCCGGCCTTCAGCCAGGCGGGGCTGCCATGGCGCCGGCCGCGCGCATCCGCACCCATGTTGGGTGCGCCGCCGAAGCCGGCGATGCGCCCGAGCGTCGCCGTCGAGCTGTTGCCCTGCAGGTCGATCTGCAGCGTCGAGCCGATGAACAGGTCGCAGGCGTAGTGGCCGGCCGCCTGGCAGAACGCGCGGTTGCTTCGGAGGTTGCCGTCGGCGCCGGTGAAGAACACATCGGGCCGGGCGCGGATGTAGGCCTCCATGCCCAGCTCGGATCCGAACGAATGCACCGACTCGACCCAGCCGGCTTCGATCGCCGGGATCAGCGCCGGATGCGGGTTGAGCGCCCAATGGCGGCAGATCCGCCCCTTGAGCCCGAGCGACTCGCCATAGGTCGGCAACAGCAGCTCGATCGCCGCGGTGTCGAAGCCGATGCCGTGGTTCAGGCGCTGGACGCCGTATTCCGCATAGACGCCCTTGATGGCCATCATCGCCATCAGCACCTGGATCTCGCTGATCTGCGCCGGGTCGCGGGTGAACAGCGGCTCGATGAAGTTGGGGCGCGGCGCGGCGATCACGAAGTCGACCCAGCCGCCCGGGATGTCGACGCGCGGCAAGGCGGTGGTGCGGCCGTCGACGAGCTCGTTGACCTGGGCGATCACGAGACCGCCCGAAAAGGCGGTGGCTTCGACGATGGCCGGCGTGTCCTCGGTGTTCGGGCCGGTGTAGAGGTTGCCCTCGGCATCGGCGGCCTGCGCGGCCACCAGCGCGATCTTGGGCGTCAAGTCGACGAAATAGCGGGCGAAGAGCTCGAGATAGGTGTGGATCGCGCCGATCTCGATGCGGCCCGTCGACACCAGCCGGGCCAGTCGCGCAGCCTGAGGCCCGGAAAAGCTGAAGTCCAGCCGCCTGGCGATGCCGTTCTCGAACACGTCGAGGTGCTCGGGCAGCGACAGGACGGACTGCACCATGTGCAGGTCGTGCACCCGCTGCGGGTCGACCTGCACCAGTGCCTCGGCCAGGAAATCCGCTTGCTTCTGGTTGTTGCCTTCCAGGCAGACGCGGTCGCCCGGCTCGAGCACGGCCTCGAGCATCGACACCGCCTGCGAGGTCGCGACGACCTTGCCGCACAGATACGGCCCGAGCGCTGCGGCCGCCCGGGCACGGCGCCGAAGGCGATCGGTCTCGCGGCGGTTCCAGATGCGCGGCGGCTCCCCTGGTGCGTTCATCTGGCCGGCCTCGTCGTCAGCTTCAACGCGCCGACGCCGACGCGCCCATCACCATCGCCGGCAACCCTGTCGCGATGCCGGGAAAGATGCAGATCAGCACCACCGCCAGCAGCATCAGGCCGACGAAGGGCAGCACGCCGCGCATGATGTCGCCGAGGGCAATGTCAGGCGCGATGTTCTTGATCACGAAGATGTTGAGCCCGACCGGCGGATGGATCAGGCCGGTCTCCATCACGATCGTCATCAGCACGCCGAACCAGATCAGGTCGAACCCCGCCGTCTTCAGCGGCGGCAGGATGATGGGCGCCGTCATGAGAATGATGCTGACCGGCGGCAGGAAGAAGCCGAGCAGGATCACCATCACCAGCACCGACGCCAGCAGGATCCACTTCGACATGTGCATGGCGACGATCCATTCGGCCACCGCCTGGCTGATGTGCAGGTAGCTCATGACGTAGGAGAACAGCAGCGACATGCCGATGATGAACATCAGCATCGTCGACTCGCGCAGCGTCGCCTTCAGGATGGGGGCGACGTCGGCCGGCCGCCAGACCTTGTAGATGGTCGCGATCAGCACCAGCGCGAGCAGCGCGCCCAGGCCGGCCGTCTCGGAGGGCGTGGCAAAGCCACCGTAGAGCGCGACCATCACGCCGACCAGCAGCAGCACGAACGGGATCACCCGCGGCAGCATCTCGAACTTCTGCCGCCGGCTGAAGACCTCCTTCGACAGCAGCGGCGAATCGGTGCCCGCACGCTCGAACTCGGCCTCGGCGCGGGTGAACTCCTTGCGGTAGCGCAGTGCGGCGTAAGCGGCGAACAGGCCGACCAGCAGCACCCCCGGCATCACCCCGGCGAGGAACAGGCGGCCGAGCGACTGCTCGGAGGCGACGGCATACAGGATCATCGTCACCGAGGGCGGCAGCAGGATGCCGAGCGTGCCGCCGGCGGCGATGATGCCGGCCGCGAAACCCGGCGAGTAGCCGCGCTTTCTCATCTCCGGGATGCCGGCGCTGCCGATCGCCGAACAGGTCGCCGGGCTCGAGCCGG
>CAXTDH010000486.1:0-3316 GCA_964242405.1 uncultured Rhizobacter sp.
CCTTGCCGCCGAAGCCGCCGCCCATCCGCCGGCATTCGACCTGGACGTCGTGGGCATGCAGTTTCAGCGCATGCGCGACCAGGTGCTGCATCTCGCTCGGGTGCTGGGTCGAGCAGTGGACATGCATCCCGCCCGCCTCCTTCGGGATGGCGTAGCTGATCTGCCCCTCCAGGTAGAACTGCTCCTGGCCGCCGACGTCGAGCGTGCCTTTGATACGGTGCGGGGCGCTGGCGATCGTGGCCTGGGTGCCGCCCGGTGCGCTCTCGCGGATCAGGTGCATCGGCGCCACGACGTACTGCCCGAGGGCGTGCGCTTGCTGCGGCGTCAGCACCGGCGGCTGGGCCTCGACGCTCAGCACCTCGCCCGCCCGGGCGGCGGCGCGGCGGGCGGCGTCGCGGGTTTCGGCGATCACGGCGAACACCGGCTGGCCGAGGTAGCGGACGCTTCCATCGCAGAGGATCGGGTCGTCGTGGACGATCGAACCGCAGTCGTTCGTGCCCGGGATGTCGGCGGCCGACAGCACGCAGACGACGCCGGGCAAGGCGCGGATCTTCTCGAGCGCCATGCCGGTGATGCGGCCGTAGGCGATCGGCGCCAGGCCGAGGGCGCAGTGCAGCGTGCCGGCGAGCTCGGGGATGTCGTCGATGTAGGTCGCTTCGCCGGCGACATGCAGCCGCGCCGATTCGTGCGGCCGGCTGATGCCGACGCGCGTGCCGCGGAGCAGGGCGGCTGCTTCGCCCGGCTCGTCGAGTCGGGCGGCGGTGTTCTTCAGGTAGTGGGCGAAAGCCTCGTCGGGTTGCAGCAGCCGCGAAGCGTCGATCGGCTTGTTCATGGTCGGGCTTCCGGAAGCGGCAGGTCGTGGCCGAGCAAGGGGTGGACGACGGTTGCCTCGTGGCCGTGGTTCGGCGATCCGGGCGATCCCCGCGCCGTCCGTGCCGGCGACGCATGCGGCATCACGCTGAAGACGCTCGTCGAACTCGGCGGCAACGGGTCATCCGCCCGCGTTTCCAGCCAGTAGCGCTGCACCAGGTTCTGCGCGACTTGCAGCCGGTAGGCGGCACTGGCGCGCATGTCGGAAAGGGGGGTGAAGTCGTCGACGAGCGCCGCTTTGGCCGCGTCGACGCTGGCTTGCGTCCAGGGCCGGCCGAGGATCGCCGCTTCGGCGCCGGTCGCCCGCCGGCAGGTCGCGGCCATGCCGCCGAAGGCGAGGCGGACGGTACGAACGAGGCCCGTCTGGTCGTCCACCTCGATTGCAAAGGCGCCCAGCAACGCCGAGATATCCGAATCGAAGCGCTTGCTGATCTTGTAGGCGCGGACCCGACGGCCTTCAATCCCATCCAGCGGCACCAGGATCGCTTCGATGAACTCGCCCGGCTCCATCCGGTTCGTCATGTAGGCCAGGTAGAAGTCGGCCAGCGGCAGGCGCCGGCGGGCATCGCCCTGGCGCAGTTCGATCTGTGCGTCGAGCGCCATCAGGACCGGCGGCGCATCGCCGATCGGCGAGCCGTTGGCGACGTTGCCGCCCATCGTCCCGGCATGGCGGATCGGCGGCGAGGCGAAGCGCAGCCACACGTCCGCGAGCGCCGGCACCCGCTCGACGATGGCCGTCCAGGCGGCCTGCAGCGAGGCGCCGGCGCCGATGCGAAGCATCCCGTCGTTGGTCTGCTCGATGCGCTTCAGTTCGGCCACCTCGCCGAGGTACAGGATGTCGCCGAGCGGCCGGAAGAGCTTGTTGACCCAGACGCCGATGTCGGTGGCGCCCGCGAGCAGCCGCGCCTCCGGGTGCGCCTGCCGCAGGCTCGCGAGCTCGTCGATTGTTCGCGGCGCCATGAAGCAGTCGCCGGCGCCCGAGCGTCGGTAGGCGAGCGGTTCGTCGTGCCGAAGCGCCTGCAAAGCGGTCAGCACCGGTGCCGTGTCGAGTGCCACCGGCGGCAGGTCGAACATGCGCTGGCCGGCGTCGAGGATGGGCCGGTAGCCGGTGCAGCGGCAGAGGTTGCCCGAGAGCTCGTCGGCCATTTCCTGCCGGGTCGGCACCGTCTCCCTCGCCTGGTGGTGCTCGTAGGCGTTCCACATCGACATCACGAAGCCGGGGGTGCAGAAGCCGCACTGCGAGCCGTGGCAGGCGACCATCGCCTCCTGAACCGGGTGCAGCGCATCAGCGCTCATCGTCTTCAGGTCCTCGACGGTGAAGAGGGCGCGGCCGTCGAGCGTCGGCAGGAAGCGGATGCAGGCGTTGACCGTCTCGAGCCGCAGGCCGCGAACCGCCTCTGGATCGCCGGCCGCCGCCACTTCGCCGACGACGACCGTGCAGGCGCCGCAGTCGCCCTCGTTGCAGCCTTCCTTGGTGCCGGTGCAGCGGGCGTCTTCGCGCAGCCATTCGAGCACCGAGCGGGTCGGGTGCGCGCCCGTGACGTCGACGACCTTGCCGCGGTGGAAGAACCGGATCGCTTGCGTGGAACTGTCGTTGTTCATGCTCTTTGGCAACTCGCTGGGTATGACGTGGGGACCAACGCCGGAAGTTACCGGCCCCTGAAGCCGGGCGCATACGGTGTCGACCATATTGCGTATGGGCTCGCCGGTATGCAGGCTCCGGGGAAACCTTGAGGTTTGCTGTGTGCGGTGAGCAATTGTTGCGCCAAGGATTAGCCGACGCCCCGTCGTGAGGCGTCCGCTGTTCATTGCATAGGCAGGCGGTAACGTTGATTTGCGCAATGTCGTAACATACAAACATTAGATGACTGCAGCACTCGCTGCACGAGTTCGAGACGCATCAACGCGCATGAATCACGGCCGAACAGGAGCTCCCATCATGTCCATCCGCACCCTCCCAAGCCGCGACTTCGCACGTGACGTAGGCAACGCCAAGCGCCTCACGGCCGAAGGCCCGGTGCTGATCACCGATCGCGGGCGGCCTGCTTACGCGCTGCTCAAGATCGAGGACTACTACCGGCTCAGTGGTCGCGCTGATGTGTCGATCGCAGACCTGCTGGCGATGCCAGGCGACGACATCGATTTCGAGCCGCCGCGTGCCGACATCCATCTACGCACTCCGGATTTCGACTGATGTACGTGCTCGACACCAACGTCGTCTCCGAACTGCGTCGTGCCACCCGCGCTGCCCCGGCGGTGTTGGCCTGGGCGCAGGGCACCGCGGCTGCAACGCTCTTCATCTCGGCTGTCACGGTGTTGGAGCTGGAGCGCGGCGTCTTGTTGCTGGAGCGTCGCGATGCGCTGCAGGGCGCCGTGTTGCGCGCCTGGCTGGACGACCAGGTGCTGCCGACATTCGAAGGTCGGGTACTAGCCGTCGACACGGCGG
>CAXTDH010000487.1:0-3312 GCA_964242405.1 uncultured Rhizobacter sp.
CCGCCAAGCTGTCGCAACGCCTGATCCCGCGGGCGCTGGGCGAGGCTTACACCACCGTGCTGCGCGGCGTGCCGGACCTCCTCGTCATCTACCTCGTGTATTTCGGCGGCAGCGCCATCGTGACGAAGCTCGGCAAGGCGCTCGGGTGGGAGGGCTTCCTCGGCCTGCCGTCCTTCCTGGCCGGCGCCCTGGCCTGCGGGCTCGTGTCGGCCGCCTATCAGGCGGAGGTGTTCCGCGGCGCGGCCCTGGCCGTACCGCGCGGGCAGATCGAGGCTGCGCGCGCGCTCGGCATGGGCGGCGCGCTGCGCTTCCGCCGCATCCTCGCCCCGCAGATTGTCGCCCTCGCGCTGCCGGGCCTCGGCAACGTGTGGCAACTGGCGCTCAAGGAATCCGCGCTGGTGTCGGTGACGGGCCTGGTCGAGCTGCTGCGGGAAAGCCAGATCGGCGCGGGCTCGACGCGCCAGCCCTTCGCCTTCTACATTGCGGCGGGGGCACTCTACCTCGTGCTGACCACGGCCTCGACCGTGGCGTTCGACCGGGCGGAATGGCGCATGTCGCGCTCCCTGCGGCGTCTGTGACGGGCGGGAGGCGCCCACATGGACCTCGACTTCATGGCCGAGACGACGGGGGCGCTGCTGCGCGGCCTGCCCCTGACGCTCGAACTCTTCGCCGTGTCGGTGGTGGCGGGCGGATTGCTGGCCGGCCTCGTCACGTGGCTGCGCATCGGCGCCGGCCGGATCGCGGCGGCGCTCGCCGGCGCCTACGTGTTCGTGTTCCGCGGCACGCCGCTGCTGGTCCAGCTCTTCCTCATCTACTACGGGCTGAGCCAATTCCCGGCGGTGCGGCAGAGCCTCCTCTGGCCGTTCCTGCGCGACCCCTTCTGGTGCTCGGTCCTGGCGCTGGCGCTGAACACGGGCGCCTATTCGAGCGAGATCTTCCGCGGCGCGCTGGCCTCGGTGCCCGGCGGGCAGGTGGAGGCGGCGCGCGCCTGCGGGATGTCGCGGTCGACCGTGCTGCGCCGCATCGTCCTGCCGGTCGCGTTGCGCCAAGCCCTGCCGAGCTACGCCACCGAGGTGATCTTGATGACCAAGGCGACGGCGCTCGCCAGCATCGTGACGCTGAAGGAGACCATGTTCATCGCGGCCAAGCTGAACTCGGAAACGTTCCGCGCCGTCGAAGTCTTCCTCTGCGCCGGTGCCCTCTACCTCGCCCTCAACATCGCCATCTCGCGCGCCCTGGCGCTGCTCGAATGGCGCCTGTCGCCGCACCTGCGCCGCGCCTCCGACCCCCTGCCCGGGCTCGACGTACCGCGCGATCGGCCCGGCCTCGCCGCGAGCGAAGCGCTGCGGTGACGGTTCCCGACCCTGGAACCGCCCGATGATCCCCGTCGCCCTCGCCGTCAAGGACCTCCGCAAGACCTTCGGGGCGCTGGAGGTGCTCAAGGGCATCTCGCTCGACGCCCGGCAGGGGGACGTCATCTCGATCCTCGGCGCCAGCGGCTCGGGCAAGAGCACCTTCCTGCGCTGCATCAACCTCCTGGAGACGCCCGACAGCGGCGAAGTGCGGCTCGGCGACGAGACCATCCGCATGCGCCGGGGGCGCGACGGCCGCGCCGCCCCGGCCGACCGCCGGCAGGTCGACCGCATCCGCTCGCGGCTCGGCATGGTGTTCCAGAGCTTCAACCTTTGGTCCCATATGACGATCCTGCAGAACGTCATCGAGGCGCCGATCCACGTGCTGGGCCGCCCCAAGGCGGAGTGCATCGCCGAGGCCGAGGAGCTGCTCGCCAAGGTGGGCATCGGCGAGAAGCGCCACCAATATCCGTCGCACCTGTCGGGCGGGCAGCAGCAGCGCGCCGCCATCGCCCGCGCCCTCGCCATGCGGCCCGACGTGATGCTGTTCGACGAGCCGACCTCGGCCCTCGACCCCGAGCTCGTCGGCGAGGTGCTGCGCGTGATGCGGGCGCTGGCCGGCGAGGGCCGCACCATGCTGGTCGTCACCCACGAGATCGGCTTCGCCCGCGACGTGTCGGACCGCGTGGTCTTTTTGCAGAACGGCCTCGTCGACTGCGAGGGGCCACCCGGCGACGTGTTCGGGAGCGCCGGATCGGACCGATTCAAGACTTTCATCGCCCGCCATGCTATGGCGTGAGGTCATGAGCGACGACGCGATCCTTCCGGCAGCCGAAGCCGGTCCGGCCGACCTCGATCCACCCCCCGGGCTTCCGGACGAGGGCTACGACGCGCGGCGCGAGGCACGCCACCTGCTGCGCAGGGTCCGCTCCGGGGCGCTGGCGACGCTGGCGTCCGACGGGAGCCCCTATGCCAGCCTGGTCACGGTGGCGACGCTGCCGGACGGCAGCCCCGTCATGCCGCTGTCGACCCTGGCGGTCCACACGCGGCACCTGATGGCCGATCCGCGATGCTCCCTGCTGCTGGAGCGTCCGGGGACCGGCGACCCCCTCACCCACCCGCGCCTCACCGTCACGGCCCGTGCCGTCAAGGCCGCCGAGGAGGAGCGTGACGCGTGGCGCTCCCGCTTCCTGCGCCGCAATCCGGAGGCCGAACTCTACGTCGACTTCGGCGACTTCTCCTTCTGGCGCCTCGACCTCGGCACCGCCCGGATCATCGGCGGCTTCGGCCGCATCAACATGCTGAAGCCGGCCGATCTCCTCACTGACACGGCCGGTGCCGAGGCGCTGCTGGCCGCTGAGGCGCGCTCGGTCGACCACATGAACGCCGATCATCGGGACGCGTCGAGGCTCTACGCCACCGCGCTCTGCGGCGCGCCGGACGGCGACTGGCGCCTCACCGGCGTCGATCCGGGCGGCATCGACCTCGGCTGGGAAGAGGCGACGCTGCGCCTCGACTTCCCCGACCGCATCGCGGATCCCGTCGCGTTGCGGCGGCAGTTGGTTCGATGGATGGAGGATGCGCGGGGCTGACGTCGCTCCCTCGATACGTTGAGGATGGCCTGCAGTTTCGGCCCCGCGAAGTGTTTCCTCATTGATTTTTCAGCACTGTGCTGTTATGGTCACCACCGATCGGCGACGAGTGCGTGCGGTGACGATCCGGTTGACGCCTCGGCCCGTCGGCATCTGCGTCCGTCGCCGCCGCGCGGCACCGTTAACCGGGTCTTGCCGCACATTCAACGTCGAATTCGCCTGGGGCGCGTCGCAGCGGTGCGGGCCCTCGGAAGCTGACGACCCAGAGGACGGCCCAGGCTCGGCCCGCCGATCGACACCGGCACGATGGAATCCGATCGGCGACGAGTGCGTGCGGTGACGATCCGGTTGACGCCTCGGCCCGTCGG
>CAXTDH010000488.1:0-3308 GCA_964242405.1 uncultured Rhizobacter sp.
CCCACTTGCGCCATCTCGACCAGGAGAACGCTCGGCCCGATCGCTCAGCGGTCGCTGAAGCCCGCCGGGCGCCTGCCGAGAAAGGCGCCCACGCCCTCCCGATGATCCGGCGAAGTCGCGAGCAGGCCCTGCCGTTCGCCCTCCCGGCTCAGGGTGTCGGCAAAGCTCAGGTGCATCGCCTCGTCGAGCGCGGCACGGGTGGCGACCAGCGCCTTGACCGGCATGGCCGCCAGACGAGCCGCCGTGCGTGCGACCTCCGCCTGAAAATCGCCGTCGTCGACGCATTTCCAGATCAGGCCGATGCGCTCGGCTTCGCTCGCCGGCAGCTTGTCGCCGGTCAACGCCAGGCCGAGCGCGTTCGCCCGGCCGACCAGGCGAGGCAGCAGCCAGGTGCCGCCGGCGTCCGGAATCAGACCGATCTTCGAGAACGCCTGGATGAAGCTGGCAGACCGGGCGGCGATGACCAGATCGCAACCCAACGCGAAGCTCGCGCCGGCACCCGCGGCCACGCCGTTGACCGCTGCGATCACGGGCACCGGCATGGCCCGCATACGCAGCATCAACGGCTTGTAGACCCGCTCGATCAGCGCCTGGACCTCGCTCGCCGAGCCGGTACGGTCCGGCTTGGCGGCCATCGCAGGGTCGGCGAGATCCTGGCCGGCACAGAACGCCCTGCCCGCACCGGTCAGCACGAGGCAGCGGATGGCGGTGTCGGCCTCGACGGCGCTCAGCGCCGCGGCCAGTTCCTGGTGCAACGCCGAGGTGAAACTGTTCAGCGCCTGCGGCCGGTTGAGTATGAGGGTGCGCACCGAACCCTCGGTCGACTCGAGCACCAGCGCCTCTGACATGAAACTTCCTCCTGACCCATCACGGGATGCGACGACACAGTCGACCGGCTGGTGGCCAAAGTCTAGTCGCAGCACTCGCCGAGGGGCAACGAGGGAAGTCCCTTCCCGCGGGCCCTCCGGGATGCCGCCGCAAGGTCAGCGGGCGTCGGCCAGGAAGTGCAGGAAGTGCCGCTCCGGGCGGGTCAGGCCGTCCCTCCGTTCGAGTTCCGGGAAGGTGTCGGGGGGTACCTCGAGCCAGGCGTCCATGACCCGGGCATGCACATAGGCCCTGCGGCACACCGCGACGGTGTTGCCGAGGCGCTGCGCCACTTCGCCGAGCAGTTGATTGGCATCGCGGCGCGTCATTGGCGCTTCCTCGTCACGGCCGTGCCACAGGGAGAGCGCCAGCACGCTGCCGTGCCAGGTGCGGAAATCCTTGGCGGTGAAGTCGCCGCTGCTCGCATCCCGGATGTAGTCGTTGACATCGCCGGAGCCGACGCTGTGCACCTGACCGGCCTCGTCCTCGAAGTGGAACAACTCCTGCCCCGGCAGCGCCTGGCAGCGCCGGACAATCCTGGCGACCCGGCCATCCTCGATCGCCGCCTCATGCTGGACGCCGCTCTTGCCGCGGAACCGCAAGCGCAGTTTCGAGCCCTGCAACGCCGCATGGCGATGGCGCAGGGTCGTCAGCCCATAGGAGCCGTTGGTACGCGCGTATTCGTCGTTACCGACCCGAACCAAGGTGGTGTCGAGCAGCCGGACGATGGCCGCCAGCACCGCCGTGCGCGACAGGTGGCCGCCGAGCGGCGCATCCAGGTCGGTCTTGACGCGCCGCCGGATCCGCGGCAGGGCGGCGCCGAAAGCCTCCATGCGGCCGAACTTGCTGGCATCGCGAGCGCTGCGCCAGTCGGCGTGGTAGCGGTATTGCTTGCGACCGCGGGCGTCCCGGCCGGTCGCCTGCAGATGACCATTGGCTTTCGGGCAGATCCAGACGTCGGTGTAGGCCGGCGGAATCGCCAGGCGGCGGATCCGGTCGAGGTGCCGCGGATCAGTGACCGGCTTGCCGTTCGACTGGCGGTAGGCAAAAGCCGCCCCGTCCCGTTCACGGCTGAAGCCCGGCGACTCGTCGGTCACGTAGACCAAGCCCTCTGGCAGCTCGGTTTCCGACGAGCTGGCACCTTCCGCTTGCAGCGCGGTCGCCGCCGCCATCAGCACGATAGTCGCGCACCCGTCGCCATCGGCGGCCGGATGAAGGGCGGCTCGCGCATCGGCGGCGGCTGTTCGATGGGCGTCGGCTCGCCGATCGGCTCGATCGGCAGGCCGTCCGGTGTGACGGGCTGCGGCAGCGGCGGCGAAAACGGTTCTTCGGGGGGCACCGGCAGCGGGTCGGGCGGTGTGTCGTGCATCGAGAAAGCGGTGTTCATGCAGCGGTCTCCTTCGTGTCATGGTCGGCGGCCATCGCCGGGTCGAAGCCGAGAATCTTGACCGCTGCTGCGAGACCTTGTCGCGAAGCGGAGTAACCGGCCCAGGGCGCATTGCCGGTGGCGAAGCGGGCAGCGACGGACCGCAGCGTCCAGTGGGCGCCGCCCTGGAGCGAGTCGAGCTCCGCCCAGCCGACGGGCACCGACACGCCCATGCCCGGCCGGGCGCGGGCCGACCAGGCGGCGGCGGTGGTCGAGCCGAAGCCGTTGCGAAGGTAGTCGATGAAGATCTTGCCGATCCGGTTCTTCGGGCCGCTCCTGGCGACGAAGCGCCCGGACGCCACCCGCGCCATGTGCAGCACCACTGCATGTGCGAACTGCTTGACGAACTGCCAGGACCGGCTCGGCATCAACGGCACCACCACGTGCAGGCCCTTGCCGCCGCTGGTCTTCAGGAAGCTCTTCAAGCTCAGTTCGGCCAGGAACGATTGCAGCAAGATCGCGCCCTCCTGAACCGTCGGCCAAGCCACGCCTTCACCCGGATCGAGGTCGAACACGATCCGGTCGGGCTTTTGGATCGAACGCACCGTCGAGTTCCAGGTGTGCAACTCGACGACGTTCATCTGCGCCGCCGAGCGCAGGCCGCCCGGGCTGCGAATCGACAGCAGCGGCTCATGCCCGGGGTCGAGACCGGGCGCAAGGCGTTCGACCTCGGGCAGCGCGTTCGCATCGGCGTGCTTCTGGAAGAACAGGACGCCGCCGACGCCCTCTGGTGCGCGGACCAGCGCCACCGGTCTCTCCCGCAGATGCGGCAGCAACAGCGCCGCCGATTGCCGGTAGTAATCGGCCAGCTCCCCCTTGGTGATGCCGCTTTCGGTGTCGATGACCCTGTCCGCGTGGGTCAACGCGGAGGAAGCAGCGGCCATCATGGAATGTGCTCCAGAGTCGAGCAAGACGCGCTGCACGCGACCGCTCGGCGGCACCGGTCGGCGTTGGGCGTGGAGGGCCTGCGCAACAGTTGCATGGCCGATCCTATGCACCGTCTCGGGCGCTTCGCCGC
>CAXTDH010000489.1:0-3307 GCA_964242405.1 uncultured Rhizobacter sp.
CCGAAGAACTACGACGGCAAGTTCGAGGGGCCGATGACGATGCGCCGCGGCCTCGAAAAGTCGAAGAACATGGTCTCGATCCGGATCCTGCAGTCGATCGGCACCGGCTATGCGCAGAAGTGGATCACCCGCTTCGGCTTCGACCAGGAGAAGCACCCGGCCTACCTGCCGATGGCCCTCGGCACGGGCTCGGTGACGCCGCTGCAGATGGCCGGCGCCTACAGCGTCTTCGCCAACGGCGGCTACCGCATCAACCCGGTGCTGATCGCCAGGATCACCGACGCCCGCGGCCATGTGCTCAACGAGGCGACGCCCCAGGCCCTCGATGAATCGATGCGCACCATCGAACCGCGCAACGCGTTCATCATGGACAGCCTGCTGAATTCGGTCGCCGCCCGGGGCACCGCCGCTGCCGCCCAGAAGCAGCTCGCGCGCACCGACCTGTTCGGCAAGACCGGCACCACCAACGACTCGATCGACGCCTGGATGGCCGGTTTCCAGCGCAGCCTGGTCACCATCGTCTGGATCGGCTACGACACACCTCGGAAGCTGGGCGACAACGAGACCGGCGGCGGCCTGGCGTTGCCGATCTGGATCGACTACATGAGGACGGCCCTGAACGGCGTGGCACCCCAACCGTTCGCGGCACCGCAAGGCGTCGTCAACCTCGGCGATGAGTGGTACTTCGAAGAATTCACGCGCGGCGCCGGCATCAGCAGCGTCGGCCTGGAGGACAAGTTGCCCCTCCCGCCGAACGAGGAAGAGCGCAAGAGCATCCTCGACCTCTTCAAGCGCTGAAGCGACGCGCCGCGGGTCAGGCGCTGAAGTGCAACGGCCTGCCGGCCTGCTGGCTGGCGCACGCCGACAACGCATCGAAGAACTCACGGCCGCTGCGCGTGTCGACCCAACGGGTACCGTCGAACTTGAAGTGAAAGCCGCCCGAACGCGCGGCGATCCAGAGTTCGTGCAGCGGCGGCTGGGTGTTCAGGATGATCTTGCTGCCGTCGGGCAACGACATCTCGAGCAGCCCACCGGTGCGGTTGGCGTCGATGTCGATCTCGTCGTCCTGCAGCCAGGCATCGATCGTCGCCTCGACCCGGGCGAGCACCGCGCCCGCCTTGGCCGCGTATTCGCTGTCCGTCATGCTGGAACGGGGGCTGTCGGGGCTGAGGTCGGTGGGCATGGTCGATAGAATCCCGAGATGGATGCGCAGCAGGCTGGTGACGTGCGGAAAAAGAGTGTAGCGGCCGGCGTCGCGGCAGCGCTGGTCGTGGTGGCTGCCGCGCTGGCGGGTTGCGGCCAGAAAGGCCCGCTGCTGCCGGCCCGGTCGATGGCATCGTCGCCTGCCGGCACGGCGACGCCGGCGGCGTCCTCGCCCGCCGCCGCGACCTTGTCGCCAGCCGTCTTGTCGCCGACCGGGCGATGAAGTCGCTGCCCGGCGCACCGTACGTCGCCTACCGCGGTGACGAGCTTTGCATCGAGGACACGCCACTGGAGGGCCTGGCGCGGCGCTTCGGCACGCCTCTCTACGTCTACTCCAAAGCGTCGATGCTGGCGGCGCTGGCCGGCTACCAGCGGGCGCTCGCCGGCCGGGATCATCTGATCTGCTATGCGCTGAAAGCGAACTCCAACCTGGCGGTGTTGCAGACCCTGGCGGCCGCCGGCTGCGGATTCGACATCGTCTCCGGCGGCGAACTGGCCCGGGTGCAGGCCGTCGGTGTCGGCGGGTCGCGGATCGTCTTCTCCGGCGTCGGCAAGAGGCGCGCCGAGATGCGCCAGGCGCTCACGGCGGGCGTTCTCTGCTTCAACGTCGAGAGCGAGGCCGAGCTCGAGCTGCTGTCGGAAGTGGCCTGTGCCATGGACCGCACCGCCGCCGTCAGCCTGCGCGTCAACCCGGATGTCGACCCGAAGACCCATCCGTACATTTCCACCGGCCTGCGGGCGAGCAAGTTCGGTATCGCCCACGAGCGGGCGCTCGCCGCCTATCACCGTGCCGCCTCGCTGCCCGGCCTGCACGTGACCGGCATCGACTGCCACATCGGCTCGCAGATCACCGACGCCAGCCCTTACCTCGATGCCCTGGACCGCCTGCTCGACCTGGTCGAGGGCCTCGAGTCGGCCGGTATTCCGATCCACCACCTCGACCTCGGCGGTGGCCTCGGCATCACTTACACCGACGAGACGCCACCGGCCGCCGAGGCACTGATCGCCAGCCTGCTCGAGCGGATCGACGCCCGTGGCCACCGGCACCGCAAGATCCTGTTCGAGCCCGGCCGCTCGATCGTGGGCAACGCCGGCGTGCTGCTGGCGGAGGTGCTCTACCTGAAGCCGGGGACGAATCCGACGCTGCCCGCTGCCGGTGACGGCAGCAAGAACTTCTGTGTCGTCGACGCGGCGATGAACGATCTGTTGCGGCCGGCGCTGTACCAAGCCTGGATGGCGATCGTTCCCTGTCGTCGAGACAGCAGCGGCAGCGGCGGCCGGTCGCCCCCGATGTGGGACGTTGTCGGCCCGGTGTGCGAGTCGGGCGACTGGCTGAGCTATGACCGGCCGCTCGGCGTCCGGCAAGGCGACATCGTGGCCGTCCTGTCGGCAGGCGCCTACGGCATGACGATGGCGAGCAACTACAACTCGCGGCCACGCGCCGCGGAAGTCATCGTCTCGGGTGGCGAGGCCTGGCTGGTGCGCGAACGGGAGCAGATTGCCGACCTGTTCGCTGGCGAGCGGCTGCTGCCGGAGCGCTGATCGGCCGCAGCGCCGCAGCTCGACGCTGTGGCGCAGTGACGAGCGCCGAAGCCGTCAGATCCGCCCCTCTTCGACCGCATGGCATGCCACCTTCACGCCGCGCAGCGCCTGCAGCGGCGGCCGTTCCAGCCGGCAGCGCGCGTTCGCGAACGGGCAGCGCGGGTGGAAGCTGCAGCCGCTCGGCGGTGACAGCGGGTTGGGCACCTCGCCCTGCACCGGCGTGCGGGCACGGCCGCTCATGGCGATGTCGGGGATGGCGTCGAGCAGCATCCGGGTGTAGGGGTGCTGCGGGCGGGCGAACAAGTCCGCCTTGTCGGCAAGCTCGACCACCCGGCCCAGGTACATCACGCCCACCTGATCGCTGACATGGCGGACGACCGCCAGGTTGTGCGAGATGAAGAGGTAGGTCAGGCCCTGCTTGCGCTGCAGGTCCTTCATGATGTTGAGCACCTGCGCCTGCACTGAAACGTCGAGCGCCGAGGTCGGTTCGTCGCAGACCAGGAACTCCGGCTCGGTCGCCAACGCCCGGGCGATCGAGATGCGCTGCCGCTGCCCGCCCGAG
>CAXTDH010000490.1:0-3304 GCA_964242405.1 uncultured Rhizobacter sp.
AGTTCTTCAGGATGTACTCGTGGATCTCGGCCTTGATCCAGTGCATGGCGTAGCTGACCAGCCGCACGCCCTGCTCGGGATCGAAGCGCTTGACCGCCTTCATCAGGCCGACGTTGCCCTCCTGGATCAGGTCGCCGTGCGGCAGCCCGTAGCCCAGGTACTTTCGTGAAATCGACACGACCAGGCGCAGGTGCGACAGCACCAGCTTGCCAGCGGCGTCGAGGTCACCGTGCTGCCGCAGACGCCGGGCGAAGGAAACTTCCTCTTCCTGCGTCAACAGCGGCACCCGGTTGGCGGCGCTGATGTAGGCGTCGAGGTTGCCGAGCGACGGCACCATCGCCCAGGGGTCGCGCAGCGTCAGCGCAGTGGCATTGGCAGTGTTCATGGATGGTTGAGACAGGTCGACCTCCGTTTGGTTCCGCAAATATTAGCACTCTGAGGCCGAGAGTGCTTACGCAAAAAAGGGCGCCGAACCGGAGACACACTGCGGCTCAGCAGTATGAGCCTGTTGGCAACGGTCACCGCGCAACGAACTGCCGTATCGAAGTCGGACAGCAACGATGCAGCCTGTCGGCGCGATCGGAAGTTCGTCACTTTCGACCGGTGCGGTGCACATGCGTCGTGTATAGTGTATTACTTACCTAGCACACTAGCACGACGCCCGACCGATGTACCGCTGGAACCAGGACGCGCCCATCTACCGGCAACTCGCCGATCGGCTGACCGACCGCCTCCTGAGCGGCGAGCCGGCGGACGGTGAAGCCATGCCGTCGGTTCGGGCGCTGTCCAGCCAGTACCTGCTCAACCCGCTGACCGTCAGCCGGGCGCTCCAGGTGCTGGTCGACGACGCGCTGTTGGAAAGTCGCCGCGGCCTGGGCATGTACGTGCAGGTCGGCGCCCGCGAGCGCCTGCACCGGGCCGTCCGGGATCGCTTCCTTCGAGACGAATGGCCGGCGATCGTCGCCCGCCTTCGACAACTCGGCATCCAGCCACACGAACTGAACTGGGATTTCCCGAAGGACAACCGATGGACCACCTGATCGAGGCGCGCGAATTGACCGTCCGCCACGGCCGCAAGACCGCTGTCGATGGCGTCAGCTTTTCGATCGGCAAGGGCAGGGTGGTCGGCCTGCTCGGCCACAACGGCGCCGGCAAGACCTCGATGCTCAAGGCGATGGCCGGCCTGCTGCCGTTCGCGGGCGGGCTCAGCGTGCTCGGCCTGGACCCTCGCCGCCAGCGGGTCGAGTTGCTCGAATCGATCTGCTACATACCGGATGTCGCGATCCTGCCGCGCTGGGCGCGTGTCGAGCAACTGATCATCCTGCTGACCGGCCTGCACCCGCGTTTCTCGCCCGAGCGTGCCCGGGCGCTGCTCAAGCGCACCAGCGTCTCGCTGAAGGACCGGGTGAGCACGCTTTCCAAGGGCATGGTGGTGCAGGTGCACCTGGCGCTGGTGGCGGCGATCGACGCCCGGGTGATGATCCTCGACGAACCGACGCTCGGCCTCGACATCCTGACCCGCAAGGCGTTCTACGAGATGCTGATCGAGGAATGGTGCGACGGCGAGCGCAGCCTGCTGATCTCGACGCACCAGGTCGAGGAGATCCAGCCGCTGCTCAGCGACGTGCTGATGATGAACGAAGGCCGGCTGGTGCTCGCCACCAGCCTGGTCGAGATCGACCGGCGTTTCGTCGGCCTGAGCCATGACCTGCGGGTCGCCGACCAGGTCGCGGCCGCGCATCCGCTGCTGCGCTATCGCCAGGGGGGTCAGGCCGCGGCGCTGTTCGACGGCGCCCCCGCGGCGGAAGTGGCCGCGCTCGGGCACCCGTTCCAGCCGAGCCTGGTCGACCTGTTCGTCGCCCTGAGCCGCGCACCCGAGATGAACCGGACAGCCGGCTGAAGCAAAGGAGCACGACCGATGTCCCGATTCCAGACCCTCATGCGCCGTGAATGGATGCAGCACCACCGCGCCTGGCTGCTCATCATGTTGCTGCCACCGTCGCTGATGCTGCTGCTGCTCGCCTTCGGCAGCCTGCGGATGGACCGCTTCGACGCCCTGCAGATGGTGATGTTCGCGACCGTCCTGGGCACGCTCACGGTCGCCGGCATCTTCGCTGGAGCCACCCTGTTCCAGCTGCCCGGCCTGGCGCGCCGCGATGAGCAGGATCGGTCGGTCGAGTTCTGGCTGTCGCTGCCCGCGAGCCACCGCGCCAGCATCGGCGCGACGCTCGCCATGCACTTGGTGTTGATGCCGCTGCTGGCGCTCGGCGTCGGCTATCTCATGAGCCAGCTTCTCGGCGCGGTGCTGGTGACCCGGGTGGCCGGCCTGGGAGAATGGATCGGCTTGCCGTGGGGTGTGCTGCTGGTCGCCGGCATCTCCGCGCTGCTTCGGGTGGCGTTCGGCGGCCTGCTGGCGCTGTTCTGGCTCTTGCCGCTGCTGCTGCTGACGATGGTGGCGTCGGCATGGTTGAAGCGCTGGGGCACGGCCGTGCTGGTGCTCGGCCTGGCGCTCGGCCATGCCCTGCTCGCCAATGTCTATGGCTGGCCGGTGATCGGCGAGACGATCCGCGCGCTGACGACCAATGCCTTCCAGGCGATCATCACGCCCGGCCGGGAGCAGTTTCCGGCCGACCACGGGCACCTGATGACGTTTCTGGTCCGGGCGCCCGCGCTGTTGCTGGCCGATGCCGTCGATGCCGCAAAGGCTCTGGCACAGCCGCTGGCGCTGTTTGCCTTGCTCTTCAGCCTTGCCTGCTTCGGCCTGCTGGTGCTGCGCCGGCGCCGCAACGGCTGACCGTTCCGAATCGAGCCTACCGCCCTCGGTGAATCGCCCCAGGCGAGCCGCCTCAGCAGCCGAGATGGGTGAAATGTCGGCGCACGGCCCGGTCGACGGGGGTCAGCATGAAGCCGAGGAACTCCGGGTCGCGCACCAGGGTATGAGCGATCGTGTCCAGCGAATCGCCGGGCCGCTCGAACACGAGCTTGGCGCTTGCCTCGAAGGTCATCGACGCTTCCCGGTAGACGGCGTAGACGCTCAGTGCCCGGGAGACGCCGGTCTCGATGCGCAGCAGCTGCAGCAGCGCCGTGTTCGCCAGCCCATCGGTGAGCAGGCTGACCACCACCGCATGGCGGCTCGTCGACAGGATCCGATACTCGATCAGTCTGGCAGGCTTCATGCGACCGAGCTTGACACCGACGGCAGGGCGCAAAGGCCCGAACAGCACCCCGACGACGGCTCAGAAAGGGATAAAGCACGGTTCCCTAGCCGAAGTGCGTCTCCATCTCCTCGAGCAGGTCGTCGACC
>CAXTDH010000491.1:0-3303 GCA_964242405.1 uncultured Rhizobacter sp.
CGAAGGCATCCTCAAGGAGGGCATGACGAGCCTCGACGTGCTGCGCGCCACCTTCCCGGCCGGTACGTTGACCGGTGCGCCGAAGATCCGGGCAATGCAGATCATCGACGAGTTGGAGCCGGTCAAGCGCGGCATCTACGGCGGCGCCTGCGGCTACCTGAGCTTCGCGGGCGACATGGACGTGGCGATTTCGATTCGCACCGGCATCGTCAAGGACCAGGTGCTCCACGTGCAGGCCGCCGCCGGCGTGGTGGCGGATTCGGTGCCGGAGACGGAATGGAAGGAGACCGAGGCCAAGGCGCGGGCGCTGATCCGGGCCGCGGAGTTGGTGGAGGAAGGGTTCTGACTGGGTTGTACGCGTCGCAGCGCGCCGCGCCGCGCTCTGCGCCCCGTGCGCTGTTCGCTATGCCCAGTGCCCCGTGCCAGTTCCCGGCGTCAACGTCAATCAGCGCGTCGCGATGTAGGCGTCGTAGAGCGGCTGGCTGAGTTCGCGCAGGGCTCGTCGGCGCGCAATCAGCTCGGCGTGCCGGCCTCGCCGTTCCAGCCCCAGCAGCTCGACCATCAGCCGCATCCCGCGCTCCGCCGGGGTGTCTTGTGATGGCCAGGCGAGGCCGAGCGGCCCGGCCAGTGCCGGCGTCTCGGTCAGCACCCAGGCCGCAAACCAGGCCAGGTCGTCGAGGTCGCCGTGGTCGTCGAAGCTCGATCCGAACTTCTTGTGCAGCCGCGTCAGCAGCGGATCCCTGGCGCGGCGGACGACCCCGTCGAGGCGCCGCGGCGAAAGCCAGCCGAGTTCCGCGAGCAGGGCCCAGGTCTCGTCGAGCTTGCCCAGGCGGCAGCGCGCTTCGGCCATCCAGGCGAGCGGCACGGGAATTCGGCGCCACGATTCGATCCGTTCGACGGCGTGCGCCGCTTCTGCCCACGCACCGCCCCGCAGCCATAACGACGCGGCGTGGTCTTCGGCTTGCGACGGGTGGAAGGGGATGGCGCTGCAACGACCGGCCAGCTGCCGCCAACCGAGGCGCATGAAGGCTTCGGCGTCTCCGGCGCTGAACGCGGATGCTGCCGCCGGGGCGATCACATCGGCCAGGCAGCGGCGCTCGCGGGCGGCCGCTTCCGGGTCGCCGAGATGCGTCTCCTGCTGCTGGCACAGCCACTTCACGAGCAATTCGAGCGCGGCCCGGTGACCGTCCACAGGCGAGGTCGCTGCCAGCTTCCGGCAGGCGGCCATTGCCATGGCCGCATCGCGTCTCAGCAAGGCGTCGAGCACATCGTTGCGCAGCACCACCTCGGAGCTGTGCTCGAAGATGTCGAGTTGCTGCGGCGATCTGCTCATCGTCATCTCGAGAAGCGGGCTGAAGGCATCGATGCTCGGCCGGAAGCAATCTTCGTGTCAAGCGAATCAACGTCTTCAAGAGACCCGGCGAGATCATCCTGGGCAGGGCTGTGACACGCTGACGGCCGGAGCCCCATGATCGAAGTGCCGCTCGAGCAGGCGTGCCTGGCGTGGTCGTCCGTCACGACGGTAGGATAGGGCGACCATGCTGCTGATGATCGACAACTACGATTCCTTCACCTACAACCTCGTCCAGTACTTCGGCGAGCTCGGCGAGGACGTCCGGGTGTTCCGCAACGACGAGATCACCGTCGACGGCATCGGCGGTTTGCGGCCGAACACGCTGGTGCTCTCGCCGGGGCCCTGTTCGCCGGCGGAGGCGGGTGTGTGCGTCGACGCGATCCGGGCATTTGCCGGCCGGCTGCCGATCCTGGGGGTTTGCCTGGGGCACCAGGCCATCGGCGCGGCGCTCGGCGGCAAGGTCGTCCGGGCGCGGACGCAGATGCATGGCAAGACGGATGTAGTGACGACGGACGAACGCGGTGTCTACCGTGCGCTGCCCCGGCGCTTCACCGTGACCCGTTATCACTCGCTGGTCGTCGAGCGGGAGAGCCTGCCGGCTGAACTGGAAGTGACGAGCACGTCCGAAGACGGTGAGATCATGGGGCTGCGCCACCGAGAACTCGCGGGCACCGCCACGCCGATCGAAGGCGTGCAGTTCCATCCCGAATCGATCCTCACGGAGCACGGCCACGCGATGCTGAAGAATTTTCTGGAGCACCGGGCGTGAACTTGCCGAGTCACCCCCAGGCCGCACATCCGGGCGCGGCGCACGCCGGTCAGCGCCTGGGCCCTCCGATTGTCGACCTGCGCAGCGGCACCGTCACCCAGCCGTCCCCCGCCATGCGCGAGGCCATGCTCCATGCGCCGGTCGGCGACGACGTCTTCGCCGACGACCCAACCGTCAACGCCTTGCAGGAGCGCATCGCCGCGTTGCTCGGCAAGGAGGCGGCCCTCTTCGTGCCGAGCGGCACCCAGAGCAACCTGATCGCCATCATGACCCATTGCGGCCGGGGCGACGAGTACATCGTCGGCCAGATGGCGCACACCTACCGCTGGGAAGGCGGCGGCGCGGCGGTGCTCGGCAGCGTCCAGCCGCAGCCGCTCGAGCACCAGCCGGACGGCTCGATCGCGCTTGCGGCGATCGAGGCCACGATCAAGCCCGACGATGCGCACTTCGCTCGCAGCCGCTTGCTGACGCTCGAGAACACGATCGGCGGCAAGGCGCTGCCGATGAGTTACCTGACCGACGCCGGCGCACTCGCCCGGCGGCGGGGTCTGGCAACGCACCTCGATGGCGCCCGCTTATTCAATGCGGCCGTGGCGTCGGGCGACGACCCCCGGGCAGCCGCACACGATATCGCCTCGCACTTCGACAGCATCTCGGTCTGCTTCTCCAAAGGCCTGGGCGCTCCCGTCGGCTCGGCGCTGGTGGGTTCCGCGGAGTTCATCGGCCGCGCCCACCGCTGGCGCAAGATGCTCGGCGGCGGCATGCGCCAGGCCGGCGTCGTGGCGGCGGCGGCACTCCATGCACTCGACCATCACATCGACCGCCTGGCCGACGACCACCGGCTCGCCCGGCGCCTGGCCGAGGGCTTGAGCCGGATCGAGGGCATCCGCATCGAGGAGCCCCCGCAGACCAACATCGTGTTCGCGGACGTCAGCGGCGCGCGGGCCGCCACGCTCGTCGAGCAGTTGAAATCACGCGGCATTCGCGTGATCGGTTCGCTGTACGGCCAGGCCCACCGGCTGCGCTTCGTGACCCATCTCGATGTCGATGCCACCGGTGTCGATCGGGCGATCAGCGCCGTCGGCGAGCACCTCGCCGCCTGAACCCACGCTGGAATCGACTTCATGACCATCAACAACCTCGACGCGCTGACCCGCACCATCGACCACCGCGAGATCTT
>CAXTDH010000492.1:0-3289 GCA_964242405.1 uncultured Rhizobacter sp.
GTGGATCGGAGGGGCGCGTCGAGGTCATGGCGGTCGGATGGTGGTGACGATGACGGCGGTGATGGGGATGGGGATCGGGATGACGGGATGACGGGGATGACGGGGCGGGTCGGAGCAGGGGGCCTCGGACGGGTCGCGATTATCCGGCACTGGCGTGGCCGTCCCAGCGCCCGTGTCGTCGATACCCGGCCCGTAGAATGAAACCATGTCGTATGTCGTTCTCGCCCGCAAATACCGGCCGCCCGATTTCGGCGCGCTGGTGGGCCAGGAGCACGTCGTCCAGGCCTTGTCGAACGCGCTGACGCAGCAGCGTCTGCACCATGCCTACCTCTTCACCGGCACCCGTGGCGTCGGCAAGACGACCATCTCCCGCATCCTCGCCAAGTCGCTGAACTGCACCGGCGCGGATGGCAGCGGCGGCATCACCGCCCACCCGTGCGGCGTCTGCCAGCCCTGCCGTGACATCGACATCGGCCGCTTCATCGACTACGTCGAACTCGACGCCGCCTCGAACCGCGGCGTCGACGAGATCTCGCAGCTGCTCGATCAGGCGGTCTACAAGCCGGTCGTCGGCCGCTTCAAGGTCTACATGATCGACGAAGTGCACATGCTGTCGACGACCGCCTTCAACGCGATGCTGAAGACGCTCGAGGAGCCGCCCGAGTACCTGAAGTTCGTGCTCGCGACGACCGATCCGCAGAAAGTGCCGGCGACGGTGCTGTCGCGCTGCCTGCAGTTCAACTTGCGGCCGATGGCGCCGCAGACCATTCAAGAGCACCTGGTCGAGGTGCTCAGGCGCGAGTCGATCGACGCCGAGCCGGGCGCGTTGCGCCTGTTGTCGCGTGCCGCGCGCGGCTCGATGCGCGATGCGCTGTCGCTCGCCGACCAAGCGATCGCCTTCGGCGCCGGTTCGCTGCGCGAAGAGGGCGTCCGCGAGATGCTCGGGGCGGTCGACCGCGGCCATGCGGTGCGGATCGTCGAGGCGCTGGCGGCCGGTGACGGCGCGGCGATGATCGCCGCCGTCGACGCGCTT
The DNA here is from genome assembly GCA_964242405.1 of uncultured Rhizobacter sp. GTDB lineage: Bacteria > Pseudomonadota > Gammaproteobacteria > Burkholderiales > Burkholderiaceae_C > LMDS01. The sequence continues at coordinate 1,034 of CAXTDH010000492.1, forward strand.
CGGGCGCTCGGCCTCTCGGCCAGCGGTGCGCTGGAAGAGATGGCGGCCCTGTTGCAGCAGATGGCGGTGCTGAGGGCCGTGCCGGCTGCGGCCGATCCGTCCGATCCGGGGTCGCCGGAATCCTTGCGGCTCGCCGGCCTGCTCGGCGCCGACGAGATCCAGTTGCTCTACAGCATCATGCTGCCCGCGCGCGCCGAACTGCCCTTGGCACCGGACGAGTACAGCGGCCTGGTGATGGTGCTGTTGCGGATGCTGGCATTCCGGCCGCGGGAGGTCGACCTGCCGATGTCGGTGCCGTCGGCCCCACTCCGTGCAACCGCACCCGCGCTGCCTGCAGTCGCCGCGACGCCTGGTGTCGCGGCTTCCGCGGCCGAGTTTCCGGTCACCCCCCTGCTCACTCCGCAACCCGCGCCCGCCGCCGCTGCCCCGGCCGCGTCCGGGCCAGCGCGGCCCGGCGGGTCGTCACTGTCGCAGCCAGCCGCGGTGGCATCGCCGCCGGTGCTCCGAATCCGCCCCGTGCCGCGCCCGCCGGATGACGAGCCGCCGCCCTGGCTCGATGTGCCGGATGCGCCGGAGGATGGCAGCGCCGCGGTCGCCGGTCGATCGGTGAGCGCGACCGACCGTGGTCGGGGAATGACGGCGATGCCGCCACGCCAGTCCCCGTCCTGGCCCGAGCCGGCGTCCGGGTCCGAATCCGACTCCGAATCCGAATCCGAATCCGAATCCAGGTTGGAGCCCGAGTCTGCATCCGACTCCCGGTCCGAGTCCGAGTCCGAGTCCGAGTCCAAATTCAAGTCCAGTTCAGGACCTGAGTCCGAGTCCGAGCCTGAATCCGAGCCCGAGCCTGTCACGGCGCCCCTCGCAGCGGCCGCTCTCGACCCACCTCCAGTGCCGCTGCAGTCCGGGCGACTGCCCTCCGCGCCGTTGCAGCCCACGCCGTTGGGCGACCTTTGGGCAGGGCATGTCCGGCAGATGATCGCCGCGGGCAGCGTCGGCGCGATGGTGCGCGAACTGGCCGTCCAGTCGCAATGCGTCGCGATCGACGACCTCCTCTCGACCGGGCAGCCGGTCTGGCGGCTGCGCGTCGACCGCGAGATGCTTCGGTCGTCGGCCATCGTCGACAAGCTCCAGGCTGCGCTCGCCAGTGTTCTCGGGCGCGAAGTCCGCCTCGAGACCGAGCTGGGCGCCGCGCTCGACTCGCCGGCGCGTCGCGACGCCGCCGAGCGGGAGCGCCGCCAGAGCGAAGCCGAGCAGATCATCGAGCGCGATCCGCTGGTCCAGGCCCTGATGGCGCAGTACAAGACCGCCCGGATCGTCCCGGGCTCGGTCAAGCCGCTTTGAACCCGCCGCCGCTTCGGCCCGTGCGCTACCCGCCGGCCCCGGTTGGCTCATTTGAACTCAAGGGAGTGACGACATCATGATGAAGAACCAGTTGGCCGGCCTGATGAAGCAGGCCCAGGCCATGCAGGACAACCTGAAGAAGGCGCAGGACGAGCTGGCGACGATCGAGGTCGAGGGCCAATCCGGTGCCGGCCTGGTCAAGGTGACGATGACCTGCAAGCACGACGTGAAGCGGATCGTCATCGACCCGAGCCTGCTCGCCGACGACAAGGACATGCTCGAAGACCTGGTCGCCGCCGCCTTCAACGACGGCGTGCGACGGGCCGAGGAGGTCAGCCAGGAGAAGATGGGCAAGCTGACCGCCGGCATGCCGATGCCGCCCGGCATGAAGTTTCCGTTCTGATCGCACCCCTGCAGCCGCGATGATCGCGGAGCCGTCGCTCGAGTCGCTGGTCGAGGCGTTGCGGCGTCTTCCGGGTGTCGGCGTCAAGTCGGCGCAACGGATGGCGTTCCACCTGCTGCAGCACGACCGGGAGGGCGCCGGGCGGTTGGCGACGGCCCTGCAGTCGGCGGTGGCCAACCTGCGCCACTGCGAGCGCTGCCACACCTTCACCGAGCAGGCGGTCTGTGCCATCTGCCTGGACGGCACCCGCGACGCCCGGCAACTGTGCGTCGTCGAGACGCCGGCCGACCAGGCGGCCCTGGAGCGCAGCGGCAGCTACCGCGGCCTGTACTTCGTGCTGATGGGGCGTCTGAGCCCGCTCGACGGCATCGGCGCCGATGACATCGGCGCCGCCGAGCTGCTCGGCCGGGCCGGCGACGGCCATACCGAAGAGGTCATCATCGCCACCAACTTCACTGCCGAAGGCGAGGCGACGGCGCATGCGCTTTCCGAGGCCCTGCGGTCGCGTGGGC
>CAXTDH010000493.1:0-3283 GCA_964242405.1 uncultured Rhizobacter sp.
CTCGTCCAGACGGTCCATGCGCGCATGGAGCGCCTCCAGCCGTGCGGTGACGCCGATGAAGGGGGCCTGCGGCGCCACTTGTTGCCACAGCTTCTGCACCGCCGCGGGCACCGGGCGCGGGGCGCCGGCAAAGCGGATGGTGACGATGGGCGACCCGACGATATCGCCATAATAGACATAGTAGGTCGGGTCGTCGGCAAGGCGCGGTGAGTAGAAGCGCAGCTGATCGATGACGCCGACGATCGTCGCCGGTCCCGATGCCCACACGGTCTTGCCGACCGCCTGGCTGGGCGAGGCATAGCCGAGCTTCGTGACCGCGAGCCGGTTGATGACGATCGCCCGCGTCGCGCTCTTCTTGTGCCCGGTGGAATCGTCGGTGCGGTGCGCGTCGTCGAACCAGCGGCCGGCGACCAGACGAGCGCCGTAGGTGCCGAAGAAGTCGCGTGCGACGTCGATCTGACGCAACGACGGTCCCGGCTTGGGTCGGCCGGGCACGTCGACATTGTTGAAGTTGTTGTTGCCGGTGTACGCGACGGCGGTGTTGGCGGTGGTCACCTGCCGGACGTTCGGCACGGCGCGGAACCGGTTAAGGATCGCGAGCCGGTGGGCGTTGTCGAGGCTGTCGTCGGACAGGTTGACCACGATCAGCAGCCCCTCGCGCTTGAAGCCGAGATCGGTGGCGCGCAGATGGCGGGTCTGCGCGACGAGGACGAGCGTGCCGACGATGAACGCCACCGCAAGCGCGAACTGGAACACCACCAGCGCCTCGCGCACCCGCGTTCCCGACCGGCCGCCGCCCGGCGCGCGCGCCGACGACAGTACCTGGCTCGCCGGCCAGCGCGACAGCAGCAGGGCGGGGTAGAAGCCGGCCAGCGTTCCGACCAGCACCGTCAGCAGCGCCAGCGCCGGCACGACCAGCACATAGGGGATCGACAGCGTCAGGCCGCCGGCGGCGTTGACCAGCGGCAGCGCAAGCTCCGCCAGCGCGAGACCCAGGACAGCGGCCATGGCGACGGTCAGCACCGCCTCGCCCAGGAAATGCCGGACGAGCGTCGACTGATCGGCGCCGAGTACCTTGCGCATCGCCACCTCGCGGGCGCGCAGTCCGGCGCGGGCGGTGGCGAGGTTCACGTAGTTGACGACCGCGATCAGCAGCGTCAGCACGCCGACGATCCCCAGCGTGACGATGGTCAGCTTCTTCGCCGCGCTGGCCTTGCCTTCGGGCTGGAGATGGGCGTCGGCGAGCGGCAGTAGCGGCAGCGCGAGAGTCTGGGCCACCTTGGCGCCCATGTCGCGAGTGCCGTGGCGCGTGACGAAGCCGGGCATCTTCGCCTCGAACTCGCGCGCCGCTGCCGGTGTGTCGAAGCGCAAATAGGTCGCGAGCGACGCCGATCCCCAGTGATGCCACCACGGCAGGTCGCTTGGTCCCTGGCGGGCCAGGATGGAGATCTTGAAGTCGGTGTCGCGCGGCAGGTCCTCGAACACGCCGGTGACGCGATAGGCCGCAGGCTTCTCAAACGCGAGCGTCATAGTCCGGCCGATCGGATTGGCGTCGCCGAAATGTTTGCGCGCAGCGGCGCGGCTCACGACGATCCCGGTCGGATCGGCGAGCGCGGTCGCCTTGTCGCCGGCCACCATCGGCAGGTCGAACACCTTGAAGAAGTCCGCATCGACGCGAGCGATGTCCTCGGTCGTGGCGGTGCCGTCATGCAGGACGCTTCCGCCGTCCTCGCCGCCGTTGATGCGCGTGCCGACGAGGTGCGGGAAGTCCTGCTTCATCTCTTCCAGCAGGCCGCCCATCGTGCTCTGGAAGGTGCCGGTGAAGTTGCTGTCGAGCCCCTGCCAGTTCTGCTCGACCAGGTAGATGCCTTCGTGCCGCGGCAACCAGTGTTCGAAGCCCGTCTCGAAGCGGACGTAGAGCGCGAGGACCAGGAAGACGGCGATGCCGACGGCGAGGCCGCCGATGTTGAGCACGGCGTAGAGCCGATGGCGAGCGAGCGAGCGCCAGAAGCTGATCGCCGTGAGATGAAGGGAAGCGAAGCGGTTCATGAGTGTAGCCCCCTCAGATCTGACGCGCGACGGAGGCGACGATGCGCCCGTCGAGCATGTCGATGCGGCGGCCGACGAGGTCGGCGTGCGCGGGTGAGTGGGTGACCATGATGATGGTCGCCCCCGCTTGGTTGAGCGCCTCCAGGATGCCCATCACCTGCGCGCCGTTCTCGGTGTCGAGGTTGCCCGTCGGCTCGTCGGCGAGGATCAGCTTCGGGTCGCCGACGATCGCGCGGGCAATGGCGGCGCGCTGCTGCTGGCCGCCCGACAGCTGGTGCGGGAAGTGGCGCGAGCGGTGCGAGATGCCGACCCGGTCCATCGCCGCCTCGATCCGGCCGCGGCGGTCTGCCGAACCGTCCTTGCGGTAGGCGAGCCCGAGTTCGACGTTCTCGGCGATGGTCAGCTCGTCGATCAGGTTGAAGCTCTGGAAGACGAAGCCGAGCGTGCGGGCGCGGAACTGCGCCAGTGCCTTCTCGTCCTCGATCGCGAGGTCCTGCCCGTCGAACAGGTATTTGCCCGCGCTGGGCCGGTCGACGGTGCCCAGCGTGTTGAGCAGCGTCGACTTGCCGCAGCCCGACGGGCCCATGATGGCGACGAACTCGCCTGCGGCGACGTGGAGGTCGATGTCGGCAAGCGCGGTGGTCTCGACCGAATCGGAGACGTAGCGGCGCTGAATGCCCTGCATGGTAATCATGGGTGGAGCCCCTCTCACTTGATGTTGATGGTGGCGGCCTTGCCGAAGGCGCCGGTGTCGGACGTGACGATGCGTTCGCCCGGGGCGAGGCCGGACAGGATCTCGACCTGCTCGGCATTGCGGCGGCCGATGCGGATCGCGCGTCGGCCGGCGTGGATGCCGCTGGCGTCGATAACATAGGCGAAGGTGCCGCCGCTGGCTTCCAGCCAGCCGCCGACCGGTGCGACCATCGCCGCGCGCGCGGCCCCTAGTGTGATGCGTCCGTCGAGCACCTGTCCGCGGCTCAGCCCCGCCGGCGGTTTGCCGACGAAGCCCAGCTCGACGCGGAAATGCCCGTCGGCGATCGCCGGCAGCACCTTGGTGACGGTCAGGCGCAGGTTGCCCTCGGCGCCGGCGGGCTGGCCGACGCGGACGCGGCCGAGGAAATACTGGTCGACATCGGCGACGAGCTTCCACGATCCCTCGCTGTCGACCTGTCCCGCGGGGTCGCCGGGCTTGAGCGCCTGCCCGGGCGGGGTGGTGAAGTTGGTTAGGCGACCG
>CAXTDH010000494.1:0-3278 GCA_964242405.1 uncultured Rhizobacter sp.
CCGTTCGGCAGGTTCAGCTTCCGCGCCGAGGACCATCAGTCGACCCTGGGTGCTTTCGTCGGCAAGACCAAGAACCAGGGTGGCAAGGGGGTGATGGTCGACTATGTCTACCTGGACGGTGCCAAATTCTTGCCGACGAACGAGCAGGTGAAAAAGCTCCGCGCTCCGGATTGAAGCCGTTCTGACGGCTCCCTTTCCTCGGGGCGGAAGTGAAGGGGGCAAGGGAAAAAAGGCCGCTATCAGGAGTAATCCGACACGATGAATTTCTCGGGCTTCGTCGTCCAGCTGCTCAACGGCCTTGCCGGCGCCTCCTCGCTGTTCCTCGTCGGCGCCGGGCTGTCGCTGATCTTCGGCGTGACGCGAATCGTCAACTTCGCGCACGGCTCCTTCTACATGCTCGGCGTCTACATCGCTTACAGCCTGGTGGCGTGGCTCGGCGGCGGCGCCTGGTTCTGGCCGTCGCTGCTCATCGCGGCGCTCGCCGTCGGTGCCCTTGGCGCGCTGCTCGAAATCACGCTGCTGCGCCGCGTCTACCGCGCCCCCGAAATCTTCCAGCTGCTCGCGACCTTCGCCCTGATGCTGGTCATCAAGGACGCGGCACTCTGGCTCTGGGGCCCGGAGGACCTGCTCGGGCCGCGGGCGCCCGGCCTCGGCGGCGCGGTCGAGATCCTCGGCCGCCGGCTGCCGTCCTACGACCTCTTCCTCATCGTCGTCGGCCCGCTCGTCCTCGCCGGGCTCTGGCTGCTGCTGACCCGCACGCGCTGGGGCACGCTCGTCCGCGCCGCCACGCAAGACCGGGAAATGGTGAGCGCCCTGGGTGTCGACCAGGCGTGGCTCTTCACCGCGGTGTTCGCGCTCGGCACCGCGCTCGCCGGCCTCGGCGGCGCCCTGCAGCTGCCGCGCGAACCGGCCAACCTCGGCCTCGACCTGGCGACGATCGGTGATGCCTTCGTCGTCGTCGTCGTCGGCGGCATGGGGTCGATTCCGGGCGCCTACGTGGCGGCGCTGCTGATCGCCGAGGTCAAGGCGATCTGCATCGGCATCGGCAGCGTCGAGTTGTTCGGCGTCGCCTTTTCCTTCTCGAAGCTGACGCTGGTGGTGGAGTTCATCGTCATGGCGGTGGTGCTGGTGGTGCGGCCCTGGGGCCTCTTCGGTCGGCCGCAGGCGACGAGCCGAAGCGCGGCGCCGGCCGAGGCGCCGCTGCGGCCCGCCGCTGCGCCGCTGAAGATCGCCGGCGGCGTGCTGCTCGTCGTGCTGCTCGCCTGGCCGATCGCGACCGGCGGTTCGCCCTACCTGACGGTGCTGGCGATCGACCTGCTGACCGCCGCCCTGTTCGCGACCAGCCTGCACTTCATCATGGGCCCCGCCGGCCTGCACTCCTTCGGCCATGCGGCGTATTTCGGCCTGGGCGCCTACGGTGCGGCGCTCGGGGTGCGGGCGCTGCACCTGCCGATGGAGGCGTCGCTGCTGCTGGCGCCGATCGCCGCAGCGGTCGGGGCGCTCGTGTTCGGCTGGTTCTGCGTGCGCCTCTCGGGCGTCTACCTCGCGATGCTCACGCTCGCCTTCGCGCAGATCGTCTGGTCGGTCGTCTTCCAGTGGGACGAGTTCACCGGCGGCAGCAACGGCCTCACCGGCGTCTGGCCGGCGCCCTGGCTCTCCGACAGACGGGTCTACTACTACCTGACGCTCGTGCTCGTCGGCGGCAGCGTCCTGCTGGTGCGGCGGATGCTGTTCGCGCCCTTCGGCCAGGCGATGCGTGCCGGGCGCGATTCGCCGCTGCGCGCCGACGCCATCGGCATCGACGTCAAGCGCATCCAGTGGCTCGCCTTCGTGATCGCGGCGGTGTTCGCCGGCCTGGCGGGTGCTCTCTATGCTTTCTCCAAAGGCAGCATCTCGCCCGACAGCGTGGCCATCGGCCGTTCGGTCGACGGCCTGGTGATGGTGCTGCCCGCCGCCCTGCAGACGCTCGCCGGGCCGATCGTCGGCGCGGTGACCTTCACCTGGCTGCAGGACGCCGTCGCCCGCAACACCGACTACTGGCGGGCGCTGCTCGGCGGCGTGATCCTGCTGCTGGTGCTCGTCTTCCCGCAGGGCATCGCCGGCTTCTTCGGCACGCTTTTCCAGCGCCGCGGGCAGCGGGTCACTGCCTCGCAGCCGACGATCGCGACGACCGCCTCGTCGCTGCCCTCACGACCGGACGCCGCGTCCGCTGGCCGCCGATGAGCCTGCTCGAAGTCAGCGACCTGGGCAAGTCATTCGGCGGCAACCGGGCGGTCGACGGCATCCGCTTCTCGGTCGACAAGGGCGAACTGCTGGCCCTGATCGGCCCGAACGGCGCCGGCAAGTCGACCACCTTCAACATGGTCAACGGCCAGCTGCGCGCCGATCGCGGCTCGATCCGGCTCGACGGCACCGAGCTGATCGGCCGCAAGCCCCGCGACATCTGGCGCCGCGGCGTCGGCCGCACCTTCCAGATCGCCGAGACCTTCGCCTCGCTGACGGTGCTCGAGAACGTGCAGATGGCGCTGCTCTCGGCCGATTCGAAGCTCTACTCGCTGTGGGCGCCCGCCCGTCACCACCGGCGCGGCGATGCGCTGGCGCTGCTCGACCAGGTCGGCATGGCGGCAGAGGCCGAGCGGCCGTGCAGCGAGCTGGCCTACGGCGACGTCAAGCGGGTCGAGCTCGCGATCGCGATGGCGAACCGACCGAAGCTGCTGCTGATGGACGAGCCGACCGCCGGCATGGCGCCCAAGGAGCGCAACGAATTGATGGCGCTGACCAAGCGGCTGGTCGTCGAGCGCGGCATGGCGGTGCTGTTCACCGAGCACAGCATGGATGTGGTGTTCGCCTTTGCCGACCGCATCCTGGTGCTGGCCCGCGGCCGCTTGATCGCCGAGGGTGCGCCGGCCGAGATTCGCAACGATCCGAAGGTGCAGGAGGTGTACTTCGGCAGCGGCAAGACCTTCGAGAACAAGAAGGCCAGGAGCACGCCCGCATGACGACTCCCCTGCTCGAGGCGCGCACCCTCTGCGGCTGGTACGGCGCGGCGCAGATCCTCTACGACATCGACCTGCAGGTGCACCGCGGCGAAGTGGTCGCGCTGATGGGCCGCAACGGCGCCGGCAAATCGACGACGCTGAAGGCGCTGATGGGCCTGCTCGCCAGGCGCAGCGGCGTCGTCCGCTTCCTCGGTCAGGACGTTTCGACCTTCCCGCCGCACAAGGTCGCGCGCCTGGGCCTCGGCTATGTGCCGGAGGACCGACGCGTCTTCGCCGACC
>CAXTDH010000495.1:0-3277 GCA_964242405.1 uncultured Rhizobacter sp.
CAAGTACTGACCATCGTCCAGCAGGGCATGACGATGCTGCTGATGGTATCGGCCCCGGTGTTGCTGGTCGTCATGGCGGTCGGCCTGCTCATCAGCATCTTCCAGGCCGCGACCCAGATCCACGAGGCGACGCTCGCCTTCGTGCCGAAGGTGCTCGGCTGCGTCGCGGTGTTCGCCGTGGCCGGCCCGTGGATGCTGACGACGCTGGTCGAGTACCTGCAGCGCACCTTGATGGCCATCCCGTCGATGGTCGGGTGAGGACGCGGACGGCGACGGCTGCGGCGACGGCCACGGCCACGGCCATGACGGCGGCCACGGCGTCAGCCACGGCCACGGCGACGGCGACAACGGCATCGCAACCGGTGCCGGCGACGATGCGCGCCCCCGGCTTGCGCCCCCGACCTGTGCCACCGTGCTGACCTTCACCGACACCCAAGTGCTCGCCTGGATCACGCCGGTCCTCTGGCCGTTCCTGCGACTGCTGGCCCTGTTCGGCGCCCTGCCGATCTTCGCCCAGAACGGCGTGCCGGCACGCGTCCGGGTGGCGCTCGCCTTCCTGATCGCCTTTTGCGCCGCCCCCAGCCTGCCGCCGATCACGCCGATTCCGCTCGATTCGGCGGCGGCCGTGCTGGCGCTCATCCAGCAGATGGTGATCGGCGTCTCGCTCGGTTTCGCGGTGCGCATCGTCTTCGCCGCGATCGAGCTGGCCGGCGAGATCATCGGCCTGCAGATGGGGCTCAACTTCGCCGGCTTCTTCGACCCGATGGCGGGCGGCGAGGCCACTGCCACCAGCCGCTTCTACGGCATCGCCGTCAGCTGGCTGTTCATCGTCATCAACGGCCACCTGCTGCTGATCGCCGCCGTGGTGCAGAGCTTCCAGGCCTTCCCGGTCGGCCCTGAGCCCTTCGCCTTCCTGCGCACGGCGATGCCGCAGGCCTGGGGTAGCGAAGTGTTTCGGCTCGGGCTCTGGATCGCCTTGCCGCTCGTGGCGATGCTGCTCTTCGCCAACCTGGTTCTCGGCGTGATCTCGCGCGTCGCCGAGCAGATGAACATTTTCTCGATCGGCTTTTCGATCACCGTCGCGGTCGGCCTGCTCGGCATGCTGCTGACGCTGCCGATGATGCAGGCGCCGTTCACGATGGCGCTCGAGCGGATGCTGTCGTTCTTCCAGTAGCGCCGGCAGGCGGGTTGAGTCCGAGAGCTTGACCTGCCAGTCCGACCGATGCTGCTTCTCCGCCTGCCGCTCGGGACCGATGAAGCCGCCGGAGTCACGCCGACGGGCGAAGTAGGAGAACATCGACCGAAAGCTCGGCGTGTCGGCCTCGTCGAACTCAGTTCCGCGGTCGTCAAGCGGCAGACAAAACAGGCTATGGCCGAGGAGGGCCTTCCAGTTGGCGCCGAGCTTGCCGAAGGGCCTCACGCACAAGAAATCGTCGCTGGCGCCTCATCGCGCCCGCACAGCGCAGGCCGATGGCGGTTTGCAGCACGGCGGCAAGGATGGGTGAGCTCTTCATGCCGCCCGCCTATTGCACTGCTGAGACAGAGATCTGCCCGGCACCAGCGGTTGATTGCCGTGGCCGGATCATGATTTCCACGTCTTGGTTCAAGGCGGTCAGCAACTCCAGCAGCCGCTCGACCGAGAACTGATCGAGCCGGTAGTTCTTCAAGGCCGAGACCTTCGGCTGCGGAATGTGCAGCAGCTCGGCGGCCTCACGCTGCTTCAGCTTGCGCCCCTTCAGCAAGTTGTTGACCGCCAGCGCCAGGCGCGTCTTCGTCTGGCGGTCAGCGGCGTCTGGATAGCCGAGGTCGGCGAACACGTTCGCCGTGCCACGGGTGATCGCGATGTCGTGCTTCGTGCTCATGATGCCCCCTTGCTCTCGTAATCCTGTTGCGCGCGTTTCAAGTGTTGCCCAATCAACGTCACGTCTTCCTGCGGCGTCTTGATGCCTGTCTTCGACTTCTTTTGAAAGGCGTGCAGGACATACACCACCCCCGCGAAGCGCACCGTATAGACCGCCCGGTAGGTACCGCCGCGATGATCCTCAACCAGTTCGAGGACGCCGGGGCCTTCGCCTTTCCATAGCTTTGCATGGGGATGCTTGGCCCCCAGCTGCGCCAGGCCGAGCGCGTAGCCCATCTCCGACTGAACCTCCGTCGGAAAATCCAGATAGTCCTTCTTCGCCGATCCGACCCAATGCAGAGCCTTCTCACGCGATACGCCGTGCAGTGATTCAGCCACGCTGATGAATATACCAAGTCTGGAATAACCCAGCAAGGCAACTCTTGGGTGTTCCCGCTCGCGGAGTATCGCCAGCAGACCGGCGCTACGCGCTGCGCGCGCCAAGCCTGCGCCGTCAACCGTCGCCCGAAGACAGGCCAAGCGGCGCTGCCCCTGGCGGGTCAGGCCAACTGCGCATCGTCGATGCGTCGACCGGTCTCAAACTTTAGGCAGGAAGCTTGAAGCGCGCCACGCGGTTCGACAATGCGACGGCCTGGTCGTGCAGGCTGGCGGCGGCAGCGGCCGTCTCTTCCACGAGTGCCGCATTCTGCTGCGTCTGCTGATCGAGCGTCTGCAGCGACTGGCTCACCATCTTGATGCCCGAGCTCTGCTCCGACGTTCCGGTGAGCACCTCCGACATCAGCGACTTCATCTCTTCAGCCGTCGACACCAGCCCGCCCATCTGCTCGCCTGCCTGGACGACGACACGGCCGCCGACGTCCACCCGCTCGCCGCTCTCGTTGATCAAGCCCTTGATCTCCCGCGCCGCAGCGGAGCTGCGTTGCGCGAGGCTGCGCACCTCACTGGCGACGACGGCGAAGCCGCGGCCCTGCTCGCCCGCCCTGGCTGCCTCGACCGCCGCATTCAAGGCCAGGATGTTCGTCTGGAACGCGATCGCGTCGATCATGCCGATGATGTCGGCGATTCGGCTGGACGAAGCCTTGACGCCCGACATGGTGCTGATCACCTCCGCGATCGTCCGTCCGCCCTCTGCAGCGACGACCGCATTGGCGGTCGCGATCTCGGACGCGGAGCGCGTGCTGTCGGCCGTCTGCAGCACGGTCCGTGAGATCTGCTCCATGGCCGCCGCCGACTCTTCCAGGCTTGCGGCTGCCTGTTCGCTGCGCATGCTCAGGTCGCTGGAGGCGCTGGCGATTTCGGTGGAAGCCGTCACCAGGCCGTCGGAGGCGCCGCGCACGTCGGCCACGATCGAGCGCAGCGCGCCCTGCATGTCCGACAGGGTCGTCATCAAGCGAGCGGCTTCGTCCTCGCCCCAGG
>CAXTDH010000496.1:0-3270 GCA_964242405.1 uncultured Rhizobacter sp.
GGATGCGGAACGGGTCGAAGCCGTGCAGGTTGCGGCCGGTCGGCAGGATGGCCGGGGTGCGCAGCAGGTCGCCGCCGGGGGCAGGGCGCAGGAAGCGGCCGTCGAGGGCACGTATCAGGCCGTCGATCTCGTGGTCTTCGGCCATCAGGGCGTCGCTCTGCTTCAACTGCTGAAGCAGAGCGCCGTGCGGCATGTCGGCCGTCGGCTGGAGCTCGCCGCCGACCAGCGACTCGACCGTCGCCCGGTCCAGCCGTATGCCATGCGACGCATCGGCGAGCGAGAGCAGCAGGTCGACCCGCTGCTGAGGCGTCGGCGCCCGGCCGACGATGTGCAGGCCGTGCGGGATCAGCGTGTACTCGAGTTCGAGCACCGCGTCGTTCAGCGCGTTGATGCGGGCAGGGGCGCTGTCGCCCCAAGCCGGCTGGGCGGGCGCGAGTTCGAGCGTCGCGGCCTGCGCCTGGATCATCGTCGCCAGCTCTGACGCCTCATCGACTGATTCCGGATCGAGACCGCGATAGCGCTCCAGCAGGGCCTTCAAGTCGACCAGGCCCTTGTACAGCCCGGCCTCGGCGACCGGCGGCGTCAGGTAGCTGACGAGCGTGGCGGCGGCGCGGCGCTTGGCGATCGTGCCCTCCGACGGGTTGTTGGAGGCATAGAGGTAGAGGTTCGGCAGGTCGCCGATCAGCCGGTCCGGCCAGCAGGCCGCCGAGAGCCCGTTCTGCTTGCCTGGCATGAACTCGAGCGCGCCGTGGGTGCCGAAGTGCAGCACCGCGTGGGCGCCGAAGTCTTCGCGGATCCAGCGGTAGAAGGCCGAGAAGGCGTGCGTCGGCGCGAAGCCTTTCTCGAACAGCAGCCGCATCGGGTCGCCTTCGTAGCCGAAGGAGGGCTGCACGCCGACGAAGACGTTGCCGAAGCGCTCTCCGAAGACGAAGAGGCTGCTGCCGTCGCTCTGCTGGCGGCCGGGCGCCGGCCCCCACTGCGCCTCGATCTCCTTCAAGTGGCGTTCGCGGCGGACATGGTCGTCGGCCGAGATCCGCACATGCACATTGGCCGCGGTGCCCATGCGCTCGGCGTTGCCGCTGATGATGCGTTCGCGCAGCGCGTCGACGCTCGCCGGCAACTCCACCGTGTAGCCCTCGCGCTGCATCGCCGCCAGGGTGTTGTAGAGCGACTCGAAGACCGACAGAAACGCCGCGGTGCCGGTGTTGCCGGCGTTCGGCGGGAAGTTGAAGACGACAGCCGCCACCTTGCGCTCAGCCCGTTCGCTGCGCCGCAGGTCGATCAGCTTGCCGACGCGCGCCGCCAGCAGGTCGGCGCGCTCGATGCAGCTGTGCATGTCGTGCGCTTCGCTGCCCTCGATTCCAGCCGCGGTGTTGCGGAAGGTGCAGGCATGGGCGCAGCCGGTGCACGCCAGGTGTTCGGCGCTGCCGCGGCCGCCGAACACCATGGCCCCGGTCGCGCCGTCGAGTTCCGGAATGGCGACCATCATCGTCGCCTCGACCGGCAACAAGCCGCGCGGCGAGCCGCCCCACTGGTCGAGCGTCTGGAACTCGACCGGCGTGACCGAGAGATAGGGCACGTCGAGCCGGGCCAGCATGTCCTCGGCCGCCTTGGCGTCGTTGTAGGCCGGGCCGCCGACGAGCGAGAAGCCGGTCAGCGAGACGAGGGCGTCGATCGCCGGGCGGCCGTTCTCGAAGAAGAAGCGTTCGATCGCCGGGCGGGAGTCGAGCCCGGTCGCGAACGCCGGCAGCACCTTCAGGCCGCGCGCCTCCATCGCCGTGATCACGCCGTCGTAGTGGTCGGCGTTGCCGGCGAGCAGGTAGGAGCGCATCAGGAGCAGGCCGACGGTGCCGCGCTTGCCGCTGGTCGCGACACGCGGCAGGTCGGCGGCATCGGCCGACATGCGGATCACACTGCGCGGCTCGGCCGTGCGCTTCGGGCCGAACGCCTTGGCGGTGGCAGTGGCGATCGGGCCGGGTTTCCGGGTGTCCGGCTTGCTGGCCCCTGGCTTGTTGCTGCCGTCCGGCCGCCGGTCGCCGATCCGCATGTCGCCACCCGGGTGGCCACCCATCTTCGGGTGGTAGACGCCGACCTCCGGGTACTCGACCGGCGGCTGCGGCTTGGCAATGCCGCGCAGCGCCCGGCGCGGGCCGTCGGCGTAGCGGTCGACGAGGAACTGCACCATGTGGGCGACGTTCGCTTCCGAGCCGGCGAGCCAGTACTGCAGCGTCAGGAAATAGGCGCGCACATCCTGCGCCGTGCCGGGAATGAAGCGCAGGATCTTCGGCAGGCGGCGCAGCATCTTCATCTGCTGGGCGCCGGCCGTCGCCTTGGCGCCCGGCTCGTCGCTCTTGGCCTCGGGCTTGCCGCGCAGGCGCTTGAGCAGCGCGATCGGCCCGCTGGCCGGCGCGTCCATGCTGAACTTGCCCATGCGGGTCAGCTTCATCACCTCGCCGGCCGACATGGCGCAGACCATCGCGTCGCAGTGATCGCGGCGGGCGGCGAGCGCGGGCAGCACCGGCAGGAAGTGGTCCTCCATGAAGAGCATGGTGGCGATGACGATGTCGCCACGGGCGATGTCGTCGCGGCAGCGGGCGAGCGCCGCGTCGTCGCCGCCCCATTCGGCGGCGGCGTGCACGGTCAGCGTCAGGCCGGGCATCGTCCGCGCCAGGCTGCGGTTGGCGCGGGCCGCGGCGCTCGCGAGGTGGCTGTCCATGGTGACGATGACGACCCGCATCGGCGCCTGGCTGGTGACAGGCAGCGGCGCCGGCACCCGCACGGGTGCGGCTACGCTCGGCTCGGCGACGGCGAAGCTCTTCCAGATCCCGTCAGCGGCTGAAGTGCGCTTTGGCGTCATAGAGGGTCTCGAGGGTGATCAGCGGCATGCCGCGGTCGATGGCGTAGCGCTCGGTGTTGCGGCGCGCCTTGCCGCGGACGAAGAACGGGATCTTGCGCAGCTCCTGCTCCGCGTCGGGCGCCCAGGCGGCGACGACGATCTGCGTCGATTCGCTGTCGGTGTGCGCGGCGGCGATCGCTGCCGGGGGCGTGGCTGCCATGGCTGCCGTGGCCGCCGTGGCTGCCGTGGCAACACCGGCCGGCTGGGGGTCGAGCGACAGCGCCGCGACTGGCTGTGCCGGCTGCACGAGCTGCACAGGATGAACGGGCTGCGGCTGCTGCACCTCGACCGGCTGCCCGCCACCGAGGTGCGACGGCGCCGCGTCTTCGTGGAACTCGAAGTCGCCGCGGAACATGCCGATCAGGTGCTCCTCG
>CAXTDH010000497.1:0-3269 GCA_964242405.1 uncultured Rhizobacter sp.
GGTTGTAATAGCCCGGCATCACGTTCGGCCCGCGGAATCGGATCTCGGTCTTCCCCTCGCCCAACGGCATGAGCTTGACCTCGACCCCAGGCGCGGGCAACCCGATCCAGCCGGCTTGCACGTCGGTACCGGTCGCGAAGGTACAGGCCGGTGAGGTTTCGGTCATCCCGAGGCTCGTGATCATCCGGACCCGCTCGCCGACGGTGCGCTCGGCCTCGCGATGCAGACGATCCCAGACACTTTGCGACAGGCCCGCACCGGCGTACATGAACGCATTGACCCGATTGAAAAGGTTGGCGCGCAGGCGTTCGTCGTCCTCGAGCGCGGCGGCGATTTCCTCGAAACCTTTCGGGACGTTGAAATACACCGTGGGCGCGATTTCACGCAGGTTGCGCAGCGTCTCGCCGATACCGGAGGTGGTCGGCTTGCCGTCGTCGATGTAGAAACTGCCGCCGTTGTAAAGCGCGATGCCGACGTTGTGGTTGCCGCCGAAGGTGTGGTTCCAGGGCAGCCAGTCGACCAGCACCGGCGGCTCCTCGGCCAGCTGCGGAAAGCACTGCAGGATCATCTGCTGGTTGCTGCAGAGCATCCGCTGGGTGTTGACGACGCCCTTGGGCAGCTTGGTCGAGCCGGAGGTGAAGAGGAACTTGGCGATGGTGTCCGGGCCGACCTTTGCATGGGCGGCGTCGACGGCGTCGCTCGGCTCGGTGGCCAGCAGGTCGGCGAATGATGTCGTCGGCCGGCCCGCGATGTGGCCTGCGGTGAGCACGACCGGCGTCTCCTTCGGCACCACCGCCTCGATCGCCCTGGCGAAAGCCGCGCCGTTCGAGGCGAACACCAGGCCGGGCGTCAGCACGCCCAGGATGTGGCGCAGCTTGCCGTGGTCCTGCGACAACAGCGAATAGGCGGCCGATACCGGGCAGAACGGCACCCCGGCCAGCATGGCGCCCAGGCCGAGCAGCAGGTGCTCGATGTCGTTGTCGGAGAGGATGGCGACCGGGCGATCGACGCTCACGCCACGGTCGATCAAGGCCTGGGCGATCGATCGGGCAGCGACGAGCGCCTCGCCGTAGCTGACACGCCGCCAGTCACCGCCATCGACCCGTTTCGCGACCAGGGTGCGCTCGGGTGCCACGTCGGCCCAGTGCAGGAAGCTGTCGGTCAGACGGAGCGGATAGGGCTGCAGGGCCTCGGTGGAGGTGACGACGACGCTGCCGTCGGCGCGCGGCGTGAAGGTCGCCGTCAGCGAGCCGCCGAGCGGCAGGGCGCGGTACTTCGCCGGGACGCCTTGCTCACCGCTCATGCCTTGCCCACCTTGCCTGCCTTGCCGTCGAGGAAGGCCTGCATCCGGCTTTTCGCCGCGGAATCACCCTGGGCGATCGCCGCCATCAGCGATTCGGTGAAGAGGCCGTCGCTCTGGCTCATGTCGGCGATGCGCGGCAGGGCATGCAGCACCGCGAAGTTGGAGAGCGGCGCATTGGCGGCCACCTTTTCGGCCAGCTCGAAGGCCTTGGCCAGACCGGCGCCCGCGTCGACCAGGTACTGCGAGAAGCCGACGCCGACGCCCTCCTCGGCGCCGTAGATGCGGCCGGTGAGCATCATGTCGGCCATGCGCGCGGCACCGATCAGCCGCGGCACCCGTGCCGAGCCGCCACCGCCGACGAACAGGCCCCGCTGGCCCTCCGGCAAGCCGTAGAAGGCCGACGCCTCGGCAACGCGAATATGTGCCGCGCAGGCAAGCTCCAGGCCGCCGCCGACGACTGCGCCGTGCAGCACCGCGACTACCGGGACCCGGCCGAACTGGATCGTCTCGAACGCGGCGTGCCAGGCGCGCGAGTGGTGGATGCCCTCGGCGACGCTGCGCTCGCCGAGCTCGGAGAGGTCGAGGCCGGCACAGAAGTGTTCGCCGGCGCCGCTCAAAACCACCGCTGCAACGTCCGTCGGCAGGTTGATAAAGGCCGTCCGGAGTTGTGCGACCAACGCATCGTTGATTGCATTGCGTTTGGCCGGGCGGTTCAATTTCAGATGCAGTACGGCGCCGCGCTGCTCGATCGAAAGAAGGTCGAGCTGGGCGAGCAGGCCGGTGGCGGGGAGGCTGGATTCGGTCATGGGCATCTCGGCGAATAGTTAACTGTAATAAACAGTTGAGCGCCCGCCATCCTGGGATTTACCCGCATCCGGTCGTTGTGCCCCTGCTTACCCAGCATAATGAAATACCGCGTCGGCAGACGACGCCGACCGCACCGGGTGACTGCCATGAACCACGCCGACCTGATCGCCATCGACACCCACACCCACCTCGAGGTGTCGTGCTGGAACCCCTTCGACAACTACGGCGAAGAGTACGACCGCGCCGCCGACAAGTACTTTCGCTCGAGCCGCCGGCCGACGATGGCCGAGTCGCTCGCCTTCTATCGCGAGAAGAAGATCGGCTTCGTGATGTTCACGGTCGACGCCGAGACCAAGCTCGGCCGGCGGCGCATCCCGAACGAGGAGATCGCCGAAGCGGCGATGGCCAACAGCGACATCATGATCGCCTTCGGCAGCATCGACCCGCACAAGGGAAAGATGGGCGCCCGGGAGGCGCGCAAGCTGGTCGAGGAGCACGGCGTCAAGGGCTTCAAGTTCCATCCGACGGTGCAGGGCTTCGAGCCTTACGACCGGATGGCCTGGCCGCTCTACGAAGTGATCGCCGAATACAAACTCCCGGCCATCTTCCACAGCGGCCACTCGGGCATCGGCAGCGGCATGCGCTGCGGTGGCGGCCTGCGGCTGCAGAACTCCAACCCGATGCTGCTCGAGGACGTGGCCATCGATTTCCCCGACATGCAGATCGTCGTCGCCCATCCGTCCTGGCCCTGGCAGGACGAAGCGATCTCGCTCGCCATGCACAAGCCCAACATCTGGATCGACCTCTCCGGCTGGAGCCCGAAGTACTTCCCGCCGCAGCTGATCCAGTACGCCAACACGCTGCTGAAGGACCGCATCCTCTTCGGCAGCGACTTCCCGCTCATCACCCCCGACCGCTGGCTGAAGGACTTCGCCGAGACCGGCTTCAAGGACGAGGTGCGGCCGCTGATCCTCAAGGAGAACGCGAAGCGCCTCCTCAAGCTCGCCTGAGGCCATGGGCAAGCTGCTGCCGCGCCTCGGCTTGCCGCCGCTCGCCAAGCGGGCGACGGCCAAGCGCGCCGCCGAGGACGATGCCGGCGCTGCCGCGAAGGATCCCGCCCCGGCAGCGACGACGCCCGCACCCGACCCGCTGCGCAAGC
>CAXTDH010000498.1:0-3256 GCA_964242405.1 uncultured Rhizobacter sp.
CTCTCGGCCTTCGCCGGCCACCTGCACGGCGTCCAACTCCCGCAGCGTCGCCTGGCCTTCAGCCATGCCGCGACCGACGCGCCGCCGGCCGCCGAGGTCGACTACATCCGCCGCTACCACGCCGTCGACCCCCGGGCCGCCCTGGTGCTCGGCCAGGAGGTCGGCACCTGGGTGAACTGCTGGGAACACTTCGACGAGACCTTCGTCGCGACCGACCCGTTCTATCAGGAATTCCTGATTCCCTACGGCGGTCGATACGTCAGCGGCACCAAGCTGTTGCAGGTCGAGGACACCTGCGTGATGCTGGGCGTGCACCGTGGCCGTGATGCCGAGGTGCTCGATGCCGGCGAAAGAGTCTCGTGCCAGCGGTTGGCACGGCACTTGAGTGACGCCCTGCTGATCCACGGCAAGACGGTGCGCCAGCGCAACACCGGCCGCCTCGGCAGCGAACTGCTGTCCCGGCTGCCGGCCGCGGCCCTGCTGATCGACGAGGAACGACGGCTGCACCATGTCAACCCCGCGGCCGAGTTGCTGCTGGCCGCAAGCGATGCCCTGCAACAACGCGGCGGCCGTCTCTACTGCACATCGGCGGCCGACGACCAGGAGCTGCTGCTCGGCCTGCGCCGGCTGCTCGGCCGCCCGGCACAGGGCGCTGGGCCGGCGCCCGAACGGCTCTTTCTGCGCGCAACGCCACCGGGCAGCACATCGCCCACCGGCCTCTTTCTCGATGCCCTGATGCCCGATCGCACACTGCATGCCTTCGGCGAACAGCCGCTCGCGATGCTCTTGGTGCATGCGCCGGGACGACGCCTGCAACTCGATCCGTTCATCGTCGCCGCGGCCTACCAGTTGACGCCCGCCGAGGCACGGGTGGCGGTCGGTGCCGCCACCGGCGCTTCGGCCGACGAGATCGCCGCGCTGCACGGCGTGTCGCCGCACACCGTCCGGTCGCAGCTGCGCATGGTCTTCGAGAAGACGGGCGCGGTTCGTCAGGCCGAACTCGTCAGCCTGCTGTCGACCTTGCCAGCCGTGGCGGCGCCCATGCCGCCGCCATCCAGGGTGCCCTAAGCCGGTGCGATCGCCGCCGCCCCCGCATGCACGGGCAGGCACCGAAGCCACAGGGCGACGCCGCCATCAGCGCGCCGCAAGCCAGGAACGCGATCCGGAAGTGAGCCAGCGACAGCGGCCCACCGCCCAGCGACTGTGCCAGGCCGAGTGCCAGCGTGGCAAAGGCGACGCCGAGCGTCGAGCCGATCTGCGCTGCCATCGCGGCCATGGTCGTCGCGCCGCCGCGCGCCTCGGCGGCGATGTCGGCGAAGGCGATCGTGTTGAGCGACGTGAACTGCATCGACCGCGACATGCCCGCGGCCACCAGCACGGCGCAGGTGGCGACGAGCGGCCAGGCGGGCGTCAACAAGCCGCAGGCGGCGATGGTGACGGCGCCGATCGCACCGTTGGCGACCAGCACGCTGCGAAAGCCGAAGCGGCGCAGCGTCCGGGTCGTTCCAGGGCGAGAAATCCCCGTCCTTCAGCGCCAGACCGACGCCAGGTGCGCAGCGAACGCGGGGTAGAGCGTCGCATTGCCCAGAATGCTGAGATGGTCGGCGTCGAAGAACAGCGCGTGGCTTCCGCGGTAAGCGTCGCAGCCGTTCGCATCGCAGAGCGTGGCCGCGGGATCCCAGATGCTCACATCCGGTACGCGCCTGGCGACGCTTTCCATCGCCTCGAGTAGGGGTGCTCGAAGCTGCGTGAGTTCGTCCAGCGTCAGGCGGTGGCCCCCGGCGCACACCGGATTGCTCACGTTGAACCAGTCGGCGCAGCGAAACGGCGGCGAACGGAACAACGGCTTCGGCGCCTCGAAGACGATGACAGTGCCTTTGACGGCTTGCAGCTGCGCCACGGCGTCGTCGACCAGCGCCTGCATTCTGGTGGCATCAGGGGCGGCACCGACGACACGTCGCTGGGCGTTCGCTCCGCCCCACTGATCCACGAAGCGCGGCAGTCGCAGCGAAGCCAGGAAGATCAGGTCGCCGGGGCGAGCCTCGAGCCGCAGGTACTTCATGACGGCCTGGGTGAAAGGCCCGCATTCCGCATTCTCCGATCCGGTGTACACCAGGTTCACGAATCCGCATCCATCACGGCGCAGGATCTGCACTTCGTGACCGGTATCGGCCGCATATTTGCTGACCATCGGCACATAGCCGATCGAATGCGAATCGCCGATCACGAACAAGCGGTGCGTCGACGGGGGGCGGCTGCACTTCAGCGGCGTGAACCTGTGGATCTTTCCATCGGCGAGATCACTCACCTCGAACCTGTTCTCGCAGTGAACCGAACCGGCCAGGTCAGGCACCACATTGTCGCGTTCGTCTTTCGTGGCCTGGCTGAGCGCCAGCAGCGGCTCGTTCCTAAAGATCAGCGACCCGCCCGCTGCCGACAAGCCGATGAGGAGCAATCCGCAGGCAACGACCCAGCCCGGGCGCCAGGCTCGCGCTCTGCCGGCTGACCGCATCGGCAACTCGACGAGCCGGTAGGACGCGACGGCGAGCGAAAGTGCAATGGCGACCGCAACGACTCGCGTCGCCCACCGGTCGAGCCCGACTGTCCACAAGAACAGGACGAACACCGGCCAGTGCCAAAGATAGAGCGAATAAGAAAGGCGCCCGACATATTGAACAATGCCGGTCGAAAGCGGCCAGGGGAGAACGCCATTCGGTCGTGCGGCGATACCCATCAGTAGAAGGGCGGCGGCCGCCACGCTCACAATCGCCCAGGGGAACGGAAAGGCGCCTGGATCCGCGAACGACATCGAGGCAGCCAGTGCCGCGACGCCGACGGCGATCGTCACCTGCGTCAAACGTCGGCTGTCTGCAAGGATCGATTGCCATCGCGGCTGCGTCAACGCCAGCATCACGCCCGCGCCCAATTCCCAGAATCGAGCCGGTAGCAGATAGAAGGCGAATGTCGGTCTTGTCGAGGTCCAGAGTGCGCAGGTCAACAGCGACAGCAGCGACAGCGTACCGGTCACGACGAATGCCATTCGACGGCTTGCCTGGAATCTAGATCGCAATAGCGTCAGATACAGAATCAGCGGCGACAGGAGATAGAACTGCTCTTCAATGGCGAGCGACCAGGTGTGCGTGAAGGGGTTGAATTCGGCGATCGGCCCGAAGTAGGCATTCGAAGGCCTCGCCAGAAACACGTTGCTGACGCCGAAGAAGGCCGCGGTCCCGATCTCTTCGTTGCGCTTGCTGAG
>CAXTDH010000499.1:0-3255 GCA_964242405.1 uncultured Rhizobacter sp.
CCCCCGAGGAAGGTGAACAGCAGATAGGCCCCCGACCGCCCGGCGCCCACCACCTCGGCCGTCGCGATCTCGAAGTTCAGCGCATACATGCCGCCGGCGACACCCGCGAAGAAGCCGGCGATCATGAACGAGAAGTAGCGCACCCGCTGAGTGCTGTAACCGATGAATTCGACTCGTTCCGGGTTGTCGCGCACCGCATTCAACATCCGGCCGAGCGGCGTGCGGGTGAACGCATACATCGCCGCCGTGCAGATGACGGTGTAGATCGCCAGCAGGTAGTAGACCTGGATCTGGGGGCCGAAGGTGATGCCCATCACCGCCTTGCCCGCCACCCGGTTCGCCGACACGCCGGATTCACCGCCGAAGAACTCCGGCACCATCAGCGACATGGCGAAGACCAGTTCGCCCAGGCCGAGCGTGATCATCGAAAACGTCGTTCCGGCCTTCTTCGT
Organism: uncultured Rhizobacter sp.; assembly: GCA_964242405.1. GTDB lineage: Bacteria > Pseudomonadota > Gammaproteobacteria > Burkholderiales > Burkholderiaceae_C > LMDS01. The sequence goes on from CAXTDH010000499.1 coordinate 453, forward strand.
GGTCACGAACCCGAGCAACACCGCGAAGCCCAGACCGGCGATGCCGCCGATGAGCGGCAGCAGGCTGACCGGTACGGGCATGCTGCCGCCATTGGCCGCCTTGAGTACATGGATGGCGACGAACGAGCCGAGCCCCGTGTAGACCGCATGGCCGAAGCTCAACATGCCGCCTTGCCCGAGCAGCATGTTGAACGACAGGCAGGCGACGATCGCAATGCCCATCTGCGACAGCATGGTGATGGCCAGGCTGCTGGTGAAGATCAGCGGCGCGACCGCCATGACCAGCGCGTACAGCAGCCAGATCGTCATGTCCCGAGGGCCGAGCGCCCCGTATCTGCTCATAGGTGCAGTGTTCATGGGTCAGCCTTCCCGCGTGCCCATCAAGCCCTTGGGCCTGAAGATCAGAATCAACACCAGGAACAGGTACGGCAGGATGGGCGCGACCTGGGAGATCGACAGCTTGAGCAGCGAGTAATCGGCCGCGCCTTCGCTCAAGCGGATGCCGGCGGAGGTCAACACGCCGCCGACCGAATAGTCGAGCGCCACGGCGAAGGTCTGGATGATGCCGATGAGCAGCGAGGCCACGAAGGCGCCGGCCAGGGAACCCATGCCGCCGACCACGACGACCACGAAGATCACCGACCCGACCGTCGCCGCCATCGACGGTTCGGTGACGAAGGTGGTGCCGCCGATCACGCCCGCCAACCCCGCCAGCCCGGCGCCGGCGCCGAACACCAGCATGAAGACGCGGGGCACGTTGTGGCCGAGCGACTCGACCATCTCGGGGTGCGTCAATGCACTCTGGATCACCAGCCCGATTCGCGTCCGGGTCAACATTAGCCAGAGTGCGACCAGCATCACCAGCGCAATCAGCATCATGAAGCCGCGGGTCGCCGGGAACGGTGAGCAGACGATGCGCACCGCCGCGTCGGCCGCCCGGCACATGGCCGCGGGCGCCGCGCCGGCTACCAGCCGCATGCCGTCGATCGACGAGTGGACCAGCGTGAAGGCAGGGCCGCGCAACGCCTCCGGCGGCTGGAATTCGACCGCCGTGCGCCCCCAGATCAGCTGCACCAGTTCGACGATCACGTAGGAAAGCCCGAAGGTGATCAGCAGTTCGGGCACATGGCCGAACTTGTGCACCCGGCGCAAGCAGTACTTCTCGAACAGCGCACCGAGTGCGGCAACCACCAGCGGCGCGATCACGAGCCCGGGCCAGAAGCCGACCAGGCGGGCGATCGAGTAGGCAACATAGGCGCCCACCATGTAGAAACTGGCATGCGCGAAATTGAGCACGCCCATCATGCTGAAGATCAGCGTCAGGCCGGAGGACAGCATGAACAGCAAGAGCCCGTAGCTCAAGCCGTTCAGCATCGAAATGGTGAAAAACTCCATCGTCGGGTAGGTAAAGTGAGTGCGCCGACAGGTCGCAAGCATCGCCGAGAAACTCGGTGGATACAAGCACCTGTCAGCGGAAGATTAGGGTGGACGGCGCGTCGGATCGACCTCGCACCCGACGGAGGGAGGCCTGCGGCTGCGCCGGTCGGGGCGTCTCGGCGGCGGGGCGACCGGCGCCCCGCCGAAACGAATCGCGTCAGGAAACGGACGGTCGGGTCATCTGGCAGCTGGTCGGCGTGCTCGACACGTAGGGCGCGAACTCGGCCACGGGTGCCAGCGTCATCTCGGTGTGCTCCGGCTTGTACGGGTACTTGGCGTCCGCCTTCTGCCAGACCGAAATGTACAGCGACTGCTGGAGCTGATGGTCAGACTTGCGCATCTCGATATCGCCGCCGAAGATGCTCTTCATCTTCAGGCCCTCGAGCGCGAACGCCACCTTGACCGGCTCGGCGCTCTTGGCGTTGTACATCGCCTGGCCCAGCGTTTCGAAGATGCGAAGGATCGACAAGGTATAGAAGTCTTCGTCGAACTTGACGCGATACGCCTCTGCCATCTTGCCGACTTCGCCGCCCATGTTGTAGTGGGCGTAGCTGACCTGGAACACCCTCCCGGCCCCGTTGCTGCCGAGCGCGGTCGGCGTGCCGCTGACCCCCGTGTAGTAGGTGTAGAACTTGCCGTCGTAGCCGCCTTCGGTCGCCGCCTTGACGAGCAGTGCCAGGTCGGAGCCCCAGTTCCCGGTGATCACCGTATCGGCACCGGAAGCCTTGATCTTGGCGATGTAAGGCGAGAAGTCGCGCACCTGCGCCAACGGGTGGAGATCTTCGCCGACGATCTCGATGTCGGGCCGCTTGCGCTTCAGGCCCTCCTTCGCGTACTTCACGACCTGCTGGCCGTGCGAGTAGTTCTGGTTGAGCAGGTAGACCTTCTTGATGTCGGGCTTGCCCTTCATGAAGGTCGTCATCGCCTCCATCTTCATGGTGGTGTCGGCGTCGTAGCGGAAGTGCCAGAAGCTGCACTTGCTGTTGGTCAGGTCAGGGTCGACGGCCGAGAAGTTGAGCAACAGGATTTCCTTGCCCTGGTTGCGTTCGTTGTGCTTGTTGATGGCGTCGATGAGCGCCAGCGCGACCGACGAACCGTTGCCCTGCATCACATAGCGAACACCCTGGTCGATGGCCGATTTGAGAGCGTTCAGGCTTTCGGTCGGTGACAGCTTGTTGTCGATCGCCAGGATCTCGAACTTGACGCCGGCTGGATTGCTCGCGTTGTACTGCTCGGCAAAGAACCGGAAGTTCTTCAGCTGGTTGTTGCCGACGGGCCCCATGAGGCCCGACAGGGCGTCGATGAACATCAGCTTCACGGTGGTGCCGGCGAGTGGCTTGGCGCCCGCTCCGGCCTTGTTCTGTGC
>CAXTDH010000500.1:0-3240 GCA_964242405.1 uncultured Rhizobacter sp.
CCAGCACGCGGTCCAGAATCTCCTCGGTGACGTCGAGAAAGTCGACCACCGGTGCGATGCCGGCGTTGTTCACCATGATGTCGATGGCGCCGAAGTGCCTGACCGCCTCCGCCACCAGGCCGACCACTTCGCTCTTGACCGACACGTCGACGCGCACGGCCAGGACGTTTTCCGGCGTGCCGATTTCGCCTGCCGTCTTCAGCAGGGCGGCCTCGTCGATGTCCGAGATCACCACCTTGGCGCCTTCGCTCAGAAGACGCTCCGCCGTCGCGCGGCCGATGCCGCGTGCCGCACCCGTCACCACCGCCACTCTGTTTGCAAGCCTCATTTGAAGTTCCTTCTCAGTAAACAATGGATTCGAACAATGGCGTCGAGGTGCGGATGCGCGCCCAACCCAGGGGAGTCATGTCGATCGTCTGGAACGCGCCCGCCACGATCAGTTCGGCGATGCCACGGCCCACCGCCGGCGCATGCATGACGCCATGGCCGGAAAACCCGGTAGCGAAGATCAGATTGGTGAGCTCGTCATGCGGCCCGACGACGCCGTTGTGGTCCAGCGTGTTGACCTCGTAGTGACCCGCCCAGGCCCGGTTCAGCCGCAGCTCTTCCATGGCCGGAATACGGTGCGCCAGCAAAGGCCAGAACACCTCGTCCATCAGAGCGTGGTGCGGCTCGAAGTCGCCGTCGGCGTCCACGTCGATGTCGTCGGCCGGCTGGATGCCGCCGATGTAACCCTCGCCTTCGGGCCGGACCCAGATGCCGCTGGTATCGAACAGCATCGGAAAGTTCTTCAGCCTGAACGGCGTCTTGAAGGAAAACACCGTGCGCTTTTTCGGCACGACCGGCAGCGCGATGCCCAGTGATGCAGCCAGGCGACCTGACAGCGCCCCTGCAGCCAGCACGCAGTGGTCGCACGCCAGCGCGTCACCGTTGGCGAGGTTCACCCCGATCACCTTGGTGCCTTGCGTCCGGAAAGCGGTGACCGCCGTCTCTGCATAGGTCACGCCGAGTTGCCGCGCTGCTCGACGCACGGCGGACAGCAGACTCCACGCATCGAACCAGCCCTCGTGCTGAACACCGAACGTGCCGATGCCGATGTCTTCGAAGTTGACCCCTGGAAAGCGCTCACCGAGTTCCGCCGGATCGAGCACCCGGACGTCGGCACCGTGGCTGCGCTGCATCTGGACCGCTTCGATGCGTGCGGCGATCTGCTCGTGCCCGCCGAGGATCAGGTAGCCCTTCTCCTGGTAGCCGATGTCCGCCTCCTCACCGAAGACGGCTTTGATGTTGCGAAACATCTCGGCGCCGAACAGGCTCATCTGGATGTTCGTCGGGGTTCCGAATTGCGTGCGGATCGACGCGGCCGACAGGGCCGTCGAAGAGAACTGATAGGTCGAATCTTTCTCGACGACGGTGATCGGGCCGGTGAAGCCCGCTTGGCGCAGCGACCAGGCGCTGAAGCTGCCCATGATGGCGCCGCCGACGATGACGACCCGCTCTGAACTTGGTGAGGACATGATCGATGGGAATGGAAAGAAGTGCGGGGTTCAGGCAGTCGTCGTTGTGTTCTTCGAAGTGGCTGTCGGTGTCGGTCCTCGCGCAGCACGCGAAGCCGACGCCTCGAAGGTCTGTTCCGCGGACGGGTTCCACTGCACACCCGAGCGCGCTGGCACGCCGGGCTTGAGGCGCTGCGATTCGTCGTAGTCGCTCCAGGGGTGGAAGAACAGCGGCTCGGTGCATTCGATATGGCGCAGACGCTGCGCGAACGCGTCGAGATAGGCCTGCCGCTCCTGCGGCGACACACGCGCCGGCATCCATGCAGCAAAGGGCGGCAGCACGGTGAATCCGGTGTAGCCCAGGATGCCGTTGTGGATGGGCCAGAGCACATGGTGAAGATCGCCGTCGATGCCGTTCGGCTCGTACAGCGTCGACGCGGTTCCGGTCGTGAGGCACAGCATCGCGCGCTTGCCCTTGAAATGACCGCTCTCGTACTTGCGTCCCGACGAATAGGCGAAGCCGCGACTGAAGACACGGTCGACCCATCCCTTGAGAACAGCCGGCATCGAGAACCACCAGACCGGAAACTGGAAAAGCACCAGGTCGGCGGCCAGCACCTTGGCCTGCTCGCCGAGCACATCGGCGCTTTGCTTGCCGTGGGCGAACGCATGCTCCTGTTCCCGGGAGAGATCGAGGTAGCCGGCATCGGCCCGGTCTTCGAAATCTGCAGCTCCCAAAGCCGGGTTCCAGCCCATGCTGTAAAGGTCGCTGACGACGACGGTGTGTCCCATCCGCTCGAGCTCCTGCACGGCGACACTTTTCATCGCGGCATTGAAAGAGGCCGGTTCGGGGTGCGCGTAGACGATGAGGCAATGCATGCAGGAAATTGTGCGCGCGGGCTGCCGATACCGATAGAACTTGGAACGCAAGCCTTTGCGGTTTTCTGCACAGCGCCGTGCTCCTCGGCCACGCGTTGCACTGCAATGAAAATCTACGTTCTGGCGCTGCGGTACTGCACCGGCGTCATGTGGGTCGCCACCTTGAACTGCCGCGAGAACGCACTGTGATCGGCGTAACCGCACGCCGCCGAGACGTCCGTGATGGTCAGCACTGTCTCCTCCAGAAGCCGGCAGGCCCGGTCGATGCGCTTTTTCATGAGCAGCTGTTTGGGCGTGACGTGGAAGACCTCGAGCACCAGACGCCCCAGCGTGTCCATCGAGAGCGCCGCATGCTCGGCGGCCTCGGCGATCCGCACCGGGCCATCGAGCCCTGCGTCGATGAAGTCCAGAAATTTCTTCAGGCGGCGATAGCTCTGGTGCCGCTCGTTGGGACGAGGCAGGTCGCGCGACAGCCCGGCCAGTCCGACAATGCGCCCGACATCGTCCAGCAACGGGAACTTGGAGCTGAGGCACCAGTAGCGATCACCACGGTTCGTCTGGTAGAGCCGCAGCAGTTCGCGGATGGGACGGCCCGTGTCGATGACCTCCAGGTCTTGCGCCACCGTGCTCAAACCGGAGGCCGGAAAGAGCTGGTCTGCGGTCTTCCCGACGACGCCTTCGATGCCTTGCAGCCCGGCGCGGTCGATCAGCGTCTGGTTTGCCCAGAGATAGCGGCCCTGCTGGTCCTTGACGTAGAAGAGCACGTCCGGCAACCGGTCGAACAGGGTTTCGATCAAGCCGGGCGTGCGCGTGAGCCACCCCTGCACCAGCCCGTCCAGTCGCATCCGTTTTCCTTGTTCGATGA
>CAXTDH010000501.1:0-3239 GCA_964242405.1 uncultured Rhizobacter sp.
GTGCGGATGCGCCCGGCGCCGAGCGGGACGGCGCCGACGGTCCAGCGGCGGGCATCGAGCAGGTCGATCAAGGTGGCGGCCGCGACGATATCGACCACTGAATCCCACGCCCCGACCTCGTGAAATTCCACGGCGTCGACGGCAACGCCGTGCACCTCGGCTTCGGCGACTGCGAGCCGCTCGAAGATGCCGAGAGCGTGGCACCGGACGCCGGCGGGCAGCGCTGCCTGCAGCCGCTCGCGGATGACGTGCCAGCGCACGTGGCCGGTCGACGGGTCGGCGAGGTGGTCGTGGTCGTGGTCGTGGTCGTGCCGATGACTGTGGTCGTGGCCGTGCCGATGGCCGTGGCCGTCGTCGTCGCTGTTCACGTGATCGTGTCGCGGCAGCCGGGAAGCAGCGCCAGCCGCAGCGCCACCCAGCGGCAGCGCCTCGGGCACCTCGAACCGGCTGCCGGCAAATGTGCCGTCGTCGAACGCGAACAACCGGCAACTCGGCGCATCGGGTGCGAACAGCGGCGCCAAACCGCTGATCCGGTCGAGCACCGGAGCCAGGTGCTCGGGAAACGCGTCGAGCACGCAGGCCACGAACATGTCGCCTGCCAGACCGCCGAGGCAGTCGAGATGAAATTCCATCAGAGGTGCGGTGGTGTCGAACGCAAAATCATATTCATACCGGGGCCACCGGCAATCTGCGCTCCCCATATCCTTGCAGCAGCAAAAGGTTTAGCCGTCGGGCGCACCGTCGGCCCGCGCAAACAGCTCATGGCGGCACCCGTCGAGCCGCGCCAGCAGCCCCTGGCGCGTCGTCCTGCGCCAGCCACCCGTGCACGCCACCTCCGCAACCACGGGCCGACGGCTGTCACCAAGGCGCCGGCTCCGCCAGCAGGCTCTGTTCAGCCGCCGGCCTGGCAGCGGGCTCGCCGGCCGGCAACGCCCGTGGCGGCGCAGATGCGCCCGGAATCGACTCGCCACCGAGCGCGGTGATCAGGTCGGGGATCAGCTGCCGCAACTCACCGGTGCCGATCGCCGCGTCCGCATCGAAGGCCTCCTCCTTGTCGGCCTTCGTCGAGCCTTCGAAGACGACGTCCAGGAAGGTGATCTTCTTGAGCTGCATCGAATCGGTCAGCAACAGCGAAACCCGGCCCTGCCAGGTCACGGCCAGCCGCGTCGGCAGCTTGCCGACGTGGATGTGCGCGCGTATCTCGTCGATGTCGAGCGGGTGGCGGGCGTAGCGGACGACCGACCTGGCCTCGTCGCTCGACTTCAACTCGCACTCGCGGTCGACGCTGAAGGCGGCGGGCGGCTCGCCGTTCAGCAGCCAGTCGGACATCACCGCCACGGGCGATTCGGCGGTATGGAGCGGGGCTATCGCGAGCCCTTCGGCGGCCTTGACGAGCAGCGTCACGGCCTCGTCGGCCCGGCCGGGGCTGGCCGCGTCGACCATCAGCAGCCGGGCTTCGGCATCGATCCAGAGCGTGACGCCGGACTGCTTGGTGAAGGCCATCGGCAGCAGCTCCAGCACCGCCTGCTCCTTGATTTCCTTGGTTTCCTTCTTGCTAGGCTTGCGGCCGGTGGCCTTTTCGGTCTGCGCCACGATCTCCTCGCTGCGCCGCTTGACGACCGACGACGGCAGCACCTTCTGCTCCGTCTGCAGCCGCAGCAGCCACTGGCCGGCGATCGATTCGAGCAGCGGCGCGTGGGCGATGCCGCGCGGCGGCGTCCAGCCGCTGGCGACCGGTTGGGAGGCGGCGCAGGGCACGAAAGGCGTCTTCTGCAGGCCGGCCTCGAGGCGGGCGAAGTCGGGCACCCAGTCGGTGCCGATGCGGTAGAGGATCAGGTTCTTGAACAAAGGTGGGCTCATCGTGAAACGCCGCCCGAGACGGGCGCAGAAGGGCCCGCGATTGTGCCCTTGCGGCCGCACCCGCCGCCCACCGCCGCTCGGCCCCCACCCAGCGTCACGACAGCGAAAACTCGTCGGTCTGGGAAATGACGGCGCGAATCTGGTCCATCAGCGCGCTCGCGCCCGGCGAGGGCGAGGCACCGACCCGCTGGGTCAGCCCGATGGCACGGCGAGTCTCCTGCAACGGCCAGTCGAACACCACCAGACTGCCGTCGCGTATCTCGTACCGCAGTTGATGCGCCGATATCGCCGTCAACAGGTCGCTCTCGAACAAGACGCCGCGCAGGATCGCCAGATCGCCCGTCTCGACGGTCGGCACCGGCGGCGCCTGCTTCGCGCCCGAGAAGAAGCGTTCCAGCAACTCTCGCGAAGGAGAGCCCTGGCGAGACAGCACCCAGCTCGCGCGCCTGAGTTGCTGCCAGTCGACCGGCCCGGCACCCAGCAAAGGATGGCCGGCACGGCCGATGATCGATATCTGATCTTCGAACAGCGCCTCTTGCTGCAGGTCACGGTCGGTCGGGCTGCGCAAGGCACCGAGGATGAAATCGATGTCACCGCTGCGCAGCGATGCGGCGAGCGCATCGTAGGGGCTCTCGACCGTCGAAATGTGCAGGCCGGGATGGCGAGCCGCCAGCGTGGCAATGGCGAGCGGCAGTATCCGCGTGCGCCCCAGCGGCAGGGCGCCGACATGGACACTGCCCTGCAGCCGGCCTTCGCTGGCCGCAAGGTCGGGCAGGATGTGGCGCAGCTCCGCCAGCACGCGCTTGAAGTGAAGGGCGACGATCTCGCCCGCCACGGTCGGCGCCAGGCCGCGGGCGGTTCGATCGAAGAGCGGCAGCCCGAGCTCCGCCTCCAGGTCTTTCAAGGTCGCACTGATCGCCGGCTGGGTGATGGCGAATTCGCGGGCCACGGCCGGCATGTTGCGCTTGTCGGCGAGGCTGGCAAACACGGCCAGGCGACGGCCGTTCAGGATGGAGGCGAACAGCGACGCGCTGCCGGCCAGGCGCTCCAGCCCGGCGCGTGCGGCCAGATCGGCACGAGCGTCTTCAAATTGACGCTCGATGCGACGCGCGCGGTGCAGCACCAGCTCCCCGGCGGCGTTCAGGGACATGCCCCGGGCCCGTCTTTCGAACAGTGGCCGCCCCAGCGCGCCCTCGAGCTCCCCGATCGAGCGGGTGATGGCCGACGCGACCCGGTACAGATCCTCTGCCGCCTTGGCGATGCTGCCGGCCGACGCGACCGCCGAGAAGGCTCTGAGGTGCCGCAGGTTGAGGCCGAGAGAGGTATGAGCGTCCACTCGATAACTTTGTTGATCTGGCTCGACCAGCGAAGTGGTGAGC
>CAXTDH010000502.1:0-3238 GCA_964242405.1 uncultured Rhizobacter sp.
GCCTTCACCTCGGTGAGGATCGGCATGGCACCGTTGGTGGCGATGTCGATCCTGATCGGCAGCTTCAGGTAGTCGCCGGTGCCATGAAATTGCAGGCCGGGTGGGATGCTGCCGGCGATCGACCCATCGGCTGCGGCCCTGGCCGGGCTGCTCGTGCTGGTCAGGCCGCCGGCGCTCGCCGGGCTGCCGGCGTTGGCCGCACTGCCGGCCCCTTGCTGCTCCGACAACGAAAATTTCGCATCCAAGTTCATCGTCAAGGGCGCGTCGCGGTAGGTCAGCGTGCCCTGCCCGACCTGCAGCTGATCGAAGGTCGGGATCTTGGCCGGTGGACCGCTGGCGGCGTTCGCAGGCGGGGCGGCGCCGAACTGCCACGAAGCCCGGCCGTCGGCCGTCCGCTCCAGTTGCCCATCGAGGGCGCTCGCCCGCAGTTCGCGGATGCGCAGGGGATCGCCTTTGTAGGCGCGCCAGAGATCCCAGTACGCCACCCGCACCCGAGCGTCGCGTGCCAGCAGCATGTGAGGCGCCTGGCTCCAGGGCGGCGAGCCGATCTCGAGATAGGCCGCGTCGAGCCGGAGCCGCCCGATCACGCCGATCCGGACCTTGGCCGGCGTGGCTGCATCCGGTGCGAACTGGACCTTTCGGTCGAGCTTCTTGCTCAGGAGGGTCTGCATCGGCCCGACGAGGAAGGGCCAGCCGAGTGCCTCGCAGATTCCGACGACGACAACGAGCGCCAGGCCGATGCCGAGCGCGATGACGGGCGCACGGCCCCACTTGGCGATGATGCTGGTTCCGGTCATCGGCGCATGCTGCGGGGCGGCACATGCACCAGCCATCGGGCTCGGCGCCCTCGCACTGTGGGCGACTTCCTACAGCGCGAGCCCTGGTCGGCCATGCTCGACTGGCCCGAGCGCCGTCCTCCCTTGTCTCGGCACCGAACCCCGAGCGCCCTATCGTCCACTGAAGAAAACCAGGGTCGACAAGACGAACAGCGGTATCAACACCGCACCCGACCAGGCCAGGTAAGCGAAGAAGCCCGGCATGCGGACGCCCCGGCGTTCGGCGATCGCGCGGACCATCAAGTTGGGCGCGTTGCCGATGTACGTCAAGGCGCCCATGAACACCGCACCCGCGGAAATCGCCGTCAGCGTGGTGGCGTGATCGGTCATCAACCGCTCTGCATCGCCGCCGGCCAGCTCGAAGAAGATAAGGTAGGTTGGGGCGTTGTCGAGTACTGAGCTCGCCAGCCCAGCCGCCCAGAAGTACGCCCACGGCACCGGCTGGCCTTGCGGCTCGGTCACGGCGTGGACCAGCCAGGCGAACGGCCCGGATGCCCCCGTCCGGAGCATCGCGATCACCGGGATCATGGTCAGGAAGATGCCGAGGAAGAGCTCCGCCACCTCGGCCATGGGCCGCCACGAAAATTCATTGCCCCGACGCACGCCCGCCGGTGTGAGGGCCAGCGACAGCAGCGTCGCGGCCAGAAGACCGACATCCCGGGCAAGCGCCGCCAGACCGAGCTCGACACCGAGGAGGTCGAAGGCGCTGTCCGTCTTCCACATGCCGCCGAGCAGCACCAGGCCGATCACGGTCGCCAGTGGCAACAGGTTGGCGACGCCCTGAATCCGGATCCGCCTGTCGATCGGCTCATCGGCAGCGACCGAGCCCGGCGGTTCTCGTCGCGCTCGCCGGGTGTCGACGCCGTAGCAGGCCGCGAGCAGGCCGACCAGCAGGAACAGCATCGGCGCGAACAGGTGCCGCGTCGTCCAGAAGAAGCCGACGCCCTGCAGGAAGCCGATCAGCAGGGGTGGGTCACCGATCGGTGTGAGCGCACCGCCGACATTGCCGACGACGAAGATGAAGAAGATGACCAGATGCGACGAATCGCGTCGGTGGGCGTTCGCCCGAAGCAGCGGCCGGATCAGCAGCATCGAGGCACCGGTCGTTCCGATCACGCTCGCCAGCGCCGCACCGACCGCCAGCAAGCCGATGTTGAACGCCGGTGTGGCGCGGCGGCCGATCATGATCCGGATGCCGCCGGCAGTAGCGTAGAGCGCCGTCAGCAGGGCGATGAACGGGAGATAGTCGTGCAGCAGCGTCTCCGCCAGGGCATGGGCCGCCTGGCCGGCACCGAACGACGCGCCGTAAGGCAGCAGGAACGCGAGCGACCAGGCGATGGCCACCCCGAGCGCGTGTCGGTGCCAGAAGCAGGGCGCAGCAATCGGCAGCAGCGCGATCGACAACAACATGCCGGCGAACGGCAGGCTCCAGACGACGCCGAGGCCCGCCCCAGCGGCGATCGTCACCCCAGGAAGCGGGCGAAGGCGTCGACCGGTTCACGCTCGGTGACCAATCGATTTTCGATGGCGTCCGGGTCCGCATGGCCGAGCGCCATGCCGCAGACGAGTTGTTCATCCGCGCCGGCGCCGATGTGCGGTTGGATGATCCGGTGGAATTGGGTGAACGCGGCCTGCGGGCAGGTGTCGAGCCCCCGGCCGCGGGCCGCCACCATGATGCTCTGCAGGAACATGCCGTAGTCGAGCCAGCTGCCCTGGCGCATGACCCTGTCGATGGTGAACATCAGGCCGACCGGGGCGCCGAAGAACTCGTAATTGCGCCGGTGCTGGGCGTGCATCCTCGCCTTGTCGGTCTTTTCGATCTGCAGCAAGCTGTAGAGATCCCAGCCGACCTTGCGCCGGCGGTCGATGAACGGCGACTTCCATTCGGTGGGGTAGTAGGCGTACTCCTCGGTGTGGGTCGCCCGTTCGGCCGGGTCGTCGTAGGCAGCGCTGATCTTGCGCGACAGCTCGGTCTTCGCTTCGCCGGTCAATACGTACACCCTCCATGGCTGGGTGTTCGTGCCCGACGGCGCGCGCGCGGCCACCGACAGGATGGCCGCTACCGTCTCGCGCGGCACCGGCGTGGCCAGATAGGCGCGAATCGATCGGCGAGTGGCGATCGCGTCGTCGACGAGAGCGCCGGGCGCGGCCTCGACGGGTGATGACACGGGCGGCCCGGATGACGTGGGCGACGTAGGCGACGTGGACGCGGAGGAGGCGGACGGCAGGGCGGAGCTTGGGTTCACAGCAATTCCCGGAGAGTGTCGACGAGCCGCGCGGGCAGCTTCGTCGGTCGCCGGCTGGCCCGGTCGACGTAGACGTGGACGAAGTGGCCGTGCGCCGCGGTGAGCGGCTCGCCACTGGCGAAGAGGCCGATGCGGTAGCGCACGCTCGAGGTGCCG
>CAXTDH010000503.1:0-3237 GCA_964242405.1 uncultured Rhizobacter sp.
GCTTTTCCGCCCCGTGACTTCCGCCGCACCTCGCTCCTCCTGGATCGGCCTGCCGAAGGTGTTGCTGCACGAACACCTCGACGGCGGCTTGCGGCCGCAGACGCTGCTCGAGCTCTGCCAGGCGCGCGGCTTGACGGTGCCGTCCGACGACGCCGCCGGGCTTGCCGACTGGATGCGGGCGAACGCCGATTCCGGCAGCCTCGAGCGCTACCTGCGCGGCTTCGGCCTGACGGTCGCGGCGATGGCGTCGCCGGCCGCCTGCGAACGGGTCGCCTTCGAAGCCGCGGAGGATGCGCTCGCCGACGGTTGCGTGCTCGCCGAATTCCGGATGGCGCCCCTGCTGCTCGAAGCGCACGGCCTGGACGGCGATGCGGTCGTCGAGGCGCTGGTCGCGGGCCTCGAGAAAAGCGCCCTGCCCTGCGGCCTGATCGTCTGCGCGATGCGCACCGATTCGCCTGCCGAGACCCTGCGCAGCGCGGAACTGGCAGCTCGCTTTCGCGGCCGGGGCGTGATCGGCTTCGATCTGGCCGGCGCCGAATTCGGCTTCCCGCCGACGCCGCACGCCGCCGCCTTCGACCGCGCCCGTGACGCCGGCCTGGGCCTCACCTGCCATGCCGGCGAAGCCGATGTCGGCGCCCGGGTGCTCGAGGCGGCGGCCTTGGGCGCAACCCGCATCGGCCACGGTGTGCGCATCATGGCCGGCGACTCGGCCGCCGAGGTGGCACGGCAGGTCGACGCCGCCCGCGAACTCGGCTTGCACTTCGAGGTCTGCCCGACCAGCAACGTCCACACCGGCGCCTTCACCTCGCTCGCGTCGCACCCGATCAAGGCGATGCTGGAGGCCGGCCTGGCCGTCTCCTGCTCGACCGACAACCGGCTGATGTCGGGCGTGACCCTGAGCGGCGAGCTCGAGGCCATCCACCGGCAGCCCGGTGTCAGCGAGGAGCAGATCGTCCAGATGATGCGCCATGCCGCCGCGGCCTCGTTCATGCCGCTCGAGGTACGGCAGGAAGCGATGGCGGCGATCTCCGGCGGGCGGAGCTGAAGGCCGCGGCCGACCCTGCCGCAGCGGTGCGTAAAGGCGCTGGCCGGACGGATGCGGGGTGGCATAGACTCGGCCGCAACGTGGCGCCGGAGCAGCTATCCAAACCTCTGAAACCCCGGCGCCGGAGCAGCCTGCGATGAGCGGCGACAGCCTCCTGGTGCTCAACAGCGGCTCCTCGAGCCTGAAGTTCGCCGTCTACGCGCGCTCGTCGGCGGACCCGGCCGTGCGCCTGCAGGGCAAGATCGACCGCATCGGCGCTCCCGGCACCCGGCTCAGCTTCGCCCGGACGGGCAGCGAGAAGACCGAGGAAGTGCCGATCACCGACAGCGACCCGCACGGTGCGGCCGGGGCGTTGCTCGACTGGTTGGCGTCGCAGGGCGATGTCATGTCGGAAATTGCCGCCGTCGGTCACCGGGTCGTCCACGGCATGGCGCATGGCGAGCCGGAGCGGGTCACCCCCGAACTCCTGGCCGAACTCCGAAGCTTCGTGCCGCTCGACCCGGACCACCTGCCGATTGAAATCGGCCTGATCGAGGCTGCGATGGCGCGCCTGCCCGGCCTCCCGCACATCGCCTGCTTCGACACCACCTGCCATGCGGACATGCCGGATGTCGCCCGTCGGTTGGCGATTCCGCGCCGCTACGATGCCAAGTGCATCCGGCGCTACGGTTTCCACGGCATCTCCTATGCCTATCTGATGGAAGAACTCGCCCGTCGCGAAACCCGAGTCGACGCGCGTCGCCGGGTCGTGCTGGCGCACCTGGGCAGCGGCGCGAGCATGGCGGCGGTGCTCGAGGGCCGCAGCATCGACACCAGCATGGCGTTCACGCCGACCGCGGGCTTGCCGATGAGCAGCCGATCGGGCGACCTCGACCCCGGCATTAGCGCCTACCTGGCGCGCACCGAGCAGCTGTCGGCGGAGGATTTTTTTGCCATGGCGAGCCATGAGTCCGGCCTGCTCGGCATCTCCGAGACCAGCGCCGACATGCGCGAATTGCTGAGGCAGCAGGCGACGGACGGGCGGTCGGCCGAAGCGGTAGCGCTCTTCTGCTACCAGGCGACGAAGTGCATCGGCGCCTATGCCGCGGCGCTCGGCGGCATCGACACGCTGGTGTTCGCAGGCGGCATCGGCGAAAGCGCGGACGAAATCCGCGCACGGATCTGCGCCGACCTCGGCTTTCTCGGCATCGAGCTCGACGCCGGCCGCAACGGTCGTCATGCCGACATCGTCTCCAGCGACGATGGACGGGTCACCGTCCGCGTCATCCGGACGGACGAGGAGCTGATGATCGCGCGATCGGTCTGCCGCATCCTCGGTCCGCCAGCCTGATCCCAGGAACACCCGGAATCGATTCCATGACAGCCGTCACGACCGCCATCTCGAGCCGGCCCGGGCCACGGCGGCCCGGCGATCGTCGGCAACAGCTGCCTCGAGGCCGAGGAGCAGCGATTCGGCTGCGTTCATCGGCGGATGGCTCGACGCAGGCGCCGATAAAATCGCCCTTGCCTTCCACCACCGCCCGGGCGGTCGCCTCGCGGTTCGCCGGCCCGGGCGGCGCCGGCCTAGCCTGCCATGTCCCTGCCCTCCCCGACCGTCGTCCGCCACGATGACCTGGTGACCAGCGTCGCCGCCGCGCTGCAGTACATCAGCTATTACCACCCGGCCGACTACATCCGCCACCTCGCCCGCGCCTACGAGGCCGAGCAGGGCCCGGCCGCGAAAGACGCGATCGCCCAGATCCTGACCAACTCGAAGATGTGCGCCGAAGGCCGGCGGCCGATCTGCCAGGACACCGGCATCGTCAACGTCTTCCTGAAGGTCGGCATGGACGTGCGCTGGGGCGGCTTCACCGGCAGCCTCGACGACGCCATCAACGAAGGCGTGCGCCGGGGCTACAACCACCCCGACAACACGCTGCGCGCGTCGGTGGTCGCCGACCCCGAGTTCGATCGCAAGAACACCAGGGACAACACGCCGGCCGTCATCTTCACCGAAAGCGTGCCGGGCAACACGCTCGAAGTGACGGTCGCGGCCAAGGGTGGCGGCAGCGAGAACAAGAGCAAGCTGGTGATGCTGAACCCGGGCGACAGCGTGGTCGACTGGGTGCTGAAGACGGTGCCGACCATGGGGGCAGGCTGGTGCCCGCCCGGCATGCTGGGCATCGGCATCGGCGGGACGGCCGAGAAGGCCG
>CAXTDH010000504.1:0-3222 GCA_964242405.1 uncultured Rhizobacter sp.
TGTAGCGGCGCCGGTTGTTCTTCCACATGAAGTCGTAGACGCAGTTGTGGAAGTAATAGAACTCGAGGTGCTTGAACTCGGCCTTGGCGGCAGAGAAGATTTCCTCGACGCGGTGGATGTGCTCGTCCATCGTCCCACCCACATCCATCAGCAGCAGCACCTTCACCTTGTTGTGGCGCTCGGGCACCATCTTGATGTCGAGCCAGCCGGCGTTGGCGGCGGTGCTGCGGATGGTGTCGTCGAGGTCGAGCTCGTCGGCGGAGCCTTCGCGGGCGAAGCGGCGCAGGCGGCGCAGCGCGACCTTGATGTTGCGCGTGCCGAGTTCGAGCGAGTCGTCGTAATCCTTGAACTGCCGTTGATCCCACACCTTAACCGCCGACTTGTTGCGGCTCTTGTCCTGGCCGATGCGGATGCCCTGCGGGTTGTAGCCGTAAGCGCCGAACGGCGAGGTGCCGCCGGTGCCGATCATCTTGTTGCCACCCTCGTGGCGCTCTTTCTGCTCCTCGAAGCGCTTCTTGAGCGTCTCCATCAACTCGTCCCAGCCCATCCTCTCGATCGCCGCTTTTTCTTCCGGGCTGAGTTCGAGTTCGAGCTTCTTCTGCAGCCAGTCGAGCGGCACTTCCTGGGTGAAATCGGTCAGCATCTCGACGCCCTTGAAGTAGGCGGCGAAGGCGCGGTCGAACTTGTCGAAGTTGGCTTCGTCCTTGACCAGCGCGGTGCGGGCGAGGTAGTAGAACTCGTCGACGGTGTTGTCGATCACGCCTTCCTGGATCGCCTCGAGCAGGACCAGGTATTCCTTGACCGAGACCTTGAGCTTGGCCGCACGCAGCGTGAAGAAGAAGTTGATCAGCATGGCGGGGCTCTCGTCGGTTCGTTCATCGCATCCAGTTCTCGACCTTGAGTGTAGGCACCCGGGCGAATTCCCGGTCATTGCCGGTGACGAGGGTGAGGTCGTGGGCGAGGGCCTGGGCGGCGATCCAGAGGTCGTTGGGGCCGATGGGGGTGCCGAGGCGGCGAAGATGGGCGCGGAGCGGTCCGTAGCGCACTGCCACTGATTCGTCTATCAACAACACGGCAAACGTCGATCGGTAGCGTTCGATCTGTCGCGTGGCAACAACGCCCAGAGGCTTCTTCGCCAGACCGAATTCGATTTCGCCGATCGTGATTGCCGACAACGCCAACTCGTTCACTTCGCAACCTGCGACACGGGCGCTTAGGGCCCTGTTGCCACTCCGGGCCAAGACGCTGAACGTGTCCGTATCGAAAAGGTACTTCACCGATCCGGGTTCGACTCGTCGAGGTACCGAAACCACTCGCGATCTTCCTGAGGGCTGTTGTCTCTCAAGTCGGTGAGTGCTTCTTCAATTTCCTTGGCTTCGGCTTCAGTGAGCGGGGGGAGCGACGCCATCACCTCCCCGATCGTCAGCTTCTTCTCGCGCAGCACCACTTCCTCGCCGCGGCGGAAAATCTCGACGGTCTTGCTTTTGAAGCGAAACTCCTTCGGCAGGCGCACGGCCTGGCTGTTGCCAGACTGGAAAACGGTCGTTTCGGTCATGGACGCTCCCGATCAAGATATACGGTCAGTATATACGTCGCCGGACAGGACGTCACGTCTTGCGCTGGCGCTCGTCGTCATGCCGCCGCAGCCACTCGAAAAACTCCTGGTACCAAAGCTGCGAATTGCGCGGCTTAAGAATCCAGTGGTTCTCGTCGGGGAACCATAGCAGGCGCGTGTCGATGCCCCGGGCTTGCAGGGTGTTGTAGTAGGCCAGGCCCTGCTGATCGGGCACGCGGTAGTCGAGCGCGCCGTGGATGACGAGCGTCGGCGTCTGCATGGCGGCGACGAACTGGCTCGGGCTCTGCGACCGCACCTTGTCGCCGTCCTGCCAGTACCAGGCGCCGAGCTCCTTGGCGTGCCAGGTGTAGGCGTCGTCGCTGAACATCGCCGTCCAGTCGAAGCAGCCGGCGTGGCAGATGTAGGCGTTGTAGCGGCCGGGCGCGACATGGCCGTTCATCCAGGCGACCATGAAGCCGCCGTAGCTGCCGCCGGCGGCGAACAGGCGCTTCTTGTCGGCCCAGGATTGCTGCAGCAGCCAGTCGCTGCCGGCTTCGACGTCCTGCAGCTCGAGCTCGCCCCAGCGGTGGGTGATGCTGTCGAGAAAGGCCTGGCCGAAGCCACTCGAGCCGTGGTAGTTGACGCAGGCGACGACATAGCCGCGAGCTGCGAAGACGTGGCTGTTCCAGCGGTAGTGGAAGGTGTCGCCGGCGGCGGCATGCGGGCCGCCGTGGATGTTGTGCAGCACCGGGTACTTCTTTTTCCCGCTCGCCTTCTTGCGGTCGAAACCCGGCGGGTAGATGAGCCACATCTGGACCGGCTCGCCCAGCGCCCCGTCGACGGTCACCTCCTCGCACCGCCCCAACTTGAACGACGCCAGCAGCGTGTCGTTGAAGTGCTCGATGCGAAGCGGGGCTCGCCTGTCGTCGTCGATCGCCCGCAACGGCCGGACGCTGACCCGCGCCGGATGGCTCAAGCCGTCGGCGACGCTCGCCACCCGGTCGCCAGCGACGTCGAAGGCCTGCACCCAGCCGCCTTCGGCGATCACCGCTGCCTGTCGGTCGGCGATGTCGAAGCGCCAGAGGTGGCAGCGGCCACGATCTTCGGCGGTGAAGAGCACGGCACTGCCGTCGCCCGACCAGCGCAGCGGCGCGCTGACGGCGTGGTCCCAATCCTCGCTGAGCACCTGCCATGTGTCAGCATCGACCGCAGCTTGGCGCGCCTGCTTGGCAATGCCGCCCCGCGCCAGCAGCGCCAGGCGCCCCGGCATGGTGTGCTTGACGCCGACGTTGGCGGCGACGAAGGCGATCGCCTTGCCATCCGGACGGTAGCGCGGCGACTCGAAATCCCACTGCGCGTCGCGCGCCACCGTCTCGAACTTGGACGAGCGCAGCTTCAGCTCGACCAGCGACTTGAAGTTGTCGATGCGCTTCTGCGGCGCCGGGTCGAAGGCGAATACCAGGCGGCGGCCGTCGGGCGAGATGTCGAAGAAGTTGGCATTCGGGTCGGCGCGTGGCAGCTCGTAGGGCGTGCCCTCGAACAGGTCGGTGACACGGCCGCTCGCGAGGTCGAGCACATGCAGGTGCAGCACCCGGCCCCTCGGCAGGTTGTGATCCCAGAACCGGTACTGCGCCTCGCTGGGGGCGTAGCCCGTCGCCTTGCGATCC
>CAXTDH010000505.1:0-3198 GCA_964242405.1 uncultured Rhizobacter sp.
GAAGAGACCTGTCCGGTCGACGCGATCACGCACAACGACGACAACTACGTCGTCGATCCGCTGAAGTGCAACTTCTGCATGGCGTGCATCTCGCCGTGCCCGACCGGCTCGATCGACAACTGGCGCACGGTGCCGGTCGTCCGTGCCTATTCGATCGACGAGCAGCTGCTCTGGGACGAATTGCCCGCGGAGCTGACGCCCGACCAGCTGGAGGCGGAGGGCGTGGCGCCGGGTGCCGAGCCGCTCGCAGTGTTGGCCGCGGAGCCGGACCATGCCGGCGGCCAGGCGCCCTTCAACTCGTCGGCCTGGGGCTCGGCGATTCCGCCCTGGTCGGCCGCGCACCCGTACACCAATTTGCACGGGCCGAAGGAGCCGACCAGCGCCACGGTCACCGGCAACTTCAACTGCACCGAGGCCGGCTTCGACAGCGAAACGCACCACATCGTGCTCGACTTCGGCGCCCTGCCGTTTCCGGTGCTCGAGGGGCAGTCGATCGCGATCGTCCCCCCCGGTGTCGATGCGCGCGGCAAGCCGCATGTCGCCCGACAGTATTCGGTGGCGAGCCCGCGCAACGGTGAACGGCCGGGCTACAACAACATCTCGCTGACGGTCAAGCGGGTCACGGCCGACCACCAGGGCAACCCCGTGAGCGGCGTCGCGTCGAACTATGCCTGCGATCTGAAGGTGGGCGACACGGTCCAGGTTATCGGCCCGTTCGGCCACAGCTTCCTGATGCCGAACCACCCCCGGTCGAACATCGTCATGATCTGCACCGGCACGGGCAGTGCACCGATGCGGGCGATGACCGAATGGCGGCGCCGGCTGCGCAAGACGGCCAAGTTCGAGGGTGGCAAGCTGATGCTCTTCTTCGGCGCCCGGACGCAGCAGGAGCTGCCGTATTTCGGGCCCCTGCAAAGCCTGCCAAAGGACTTCATCGACATCAACCTCGCTTTCTCGCGAGTGCCCGGCCAGCCGAAGCGCTACGTGCAGGATTTGATGCGCGAGCGGGCTGCCGATCTCGTCGAGTTGCTCAAGCAGCCGGACACCTATGTCTACGTTTGCGGCCTGAAGAGCATGGAAGAGGGCGTGGTGCTGGCACTTCGTGACATCGCCGAAGAAGGGGGCCTGACATGGGAGATGCTGGGCGCCGGCCTGAAGCGGGAAGGGCGCCTGCACCTGGAGACCTATTGAGGGCACGTCGGCGAGTTGCTGCCACTACCAGCGGATCAACGACGATTCGCTGCCTCACTAATCATCGATGTCCAGGCAAACAGGCCTTGCGGCAATTCGACCGGTGCCTGCCGCACGGTGTGTAATCTCTGCTGCGGGCGCATACTCGACGCAGGAGTGCCGACTTGAAAGCCCAGCCCGAGAATCCGCTCGCCCCCTTTGAACGGATCTACGTCATCAACCTGCGCAGCCGAGCCGATCGGCGCCGCGAGATGGCGGCGCAGCTGGCCAGCATCGGCTTGTCGTTCGATTCCCCGCAGGTTCGACTCTTCAACGCGGTGCGGCCCGATGATCGGGGCGCGTTCGACGGCATCGGCGTGCGCGGCGCTTTCATGTCGCATCTCGGGGTACTGCGTGATGCCGCCGGCTTGCGCAACGTCCTGATCCTCGAGGAGGACCTCAACTTCAACGCGGGCATGCAGCTGCCGTCGCTTCCTCCCGACTGGAGCATCTTCTACGGCGATGCGCGGCATGCCATCACGCCCACGGGAGCGCTGACATCTGCTGCTCCGACCGACGCGATCGTCTGCGCTCACTTCATCGCCTTCACCTGACGGATCGGCGAAGGAAGCAGGGGCGGAGCCATGCGGTGGTTGCTGTGGTGCTTCAGCGGACGACGGCGCGGCGTAAGCGGCCTCTCCACAGCCAAGGCGCCCACAGGGTCGTTACAGGCGCACAGCGGGCGAGAAGCGGTCCACCGCGTCGGTGATGATGCCGTCGATGCCAAGGCCCAGCAGGCGGCGCGCGTCGACCGGGTCGTTGACGGTGTACACCAGCGCCCGCAAGCCGGATGCTTGCAGGCGGACAAGCAAAGCAGCATCCAGCAAGGCATGCCGGGTCACGACGGCGGAGCAGCGGAGGGCGAGCGCCTGTTCGAGCCAGCCCTGGTGCAATTGGTCGAGCAACAGCGCCCGGGCGATTTCAGGGGCTTCCTCCAGGGCCGCTGCCAGGGCTGCCGGA
This sequence comes from uncultured Rhizobacter sp., assembly GCA_964242405.1. Classification (GTDB taxonomy): domain Bacteria; phylum Pseudomonadota; class Gammaproteobacteria; order Burkholderiales; family Burkholderiaceae_C; genus LMDS01. Next base: position 2,191 of record CAXTDH010000505.1, read on the forward strand.
TCGAAGGAGCTCAGCAGCGGAAGCGGAGCGGCAGCGCCGGCCCACAGACGGCGTACGGCAGCGGCCACAGCGGCGCCAGTCTGATGGGCCGCGCCCGGCGAAGGCTTGAGCTCGACATTCAAGGCCCAGCCGTTGGCAGTGGAGTAGCGTGCCACTGACTCGAGGCTGGCCACCGGTTCGCCGGCGAAGCCGCGGCTGTGCCACCTCCCGGCGTCGAGCCGGGACAGCTCGCTCCATGCGTGGTCGGCGGCATCTCCGCGGCCCGAGGTCGTGCGCTCAAGGCTGGCGTCATGCAGCAGGAAGGGCACGCCGTCCGCGCTCAGTTTGACGTCGCATTCGAAGGCGCGGTAACCGTGGCTCGCGCCGAGACGAAAGGCAGCGAGGGTGTTCTCCGGCGCGAGCTTGCCGGCGCCACGATGGGCGATCCAGAACGGATACGGCCACGCTGCTCCAACGTTCGAGGCGTTCATGTCGAGACGTTCATGGAGACGCGACTCTTTGCCGGCTGGTGGCGTCGAACCAGTGCAGATGGTCGGCCCGAGCCGAGATCGACACCGTGTCACCGACCTTCGGCGGCAGGATCGTCGCATCGATGCGGACGGTGAACAGCGCATCGCCGAGCCGGCCGTAGACGAGCCGCTCGGCACCGAGCATTTCGAGTGCTTCGACCACCAGCGGCCAGCCCGTTGCCGACGGGCCCGCAGCGACGAGCGCGGCATGTTCCGGCCGGATGCCGAGGACGAGGTCGCCGCTCCGAGGAGCCGGCCCGGGCAGCGCCATCGTCCGGCCGGCGACGACAAAGCTCGAACCGTCGGCATGGCCCGCGATCAGGTTCATCGGTGGCGAGCCGATGAAGCTGGCGACGAAGGTGGTCGCGGGCCGGTGGTAGACCTCGTCGGGCGTGCCGATCTGCTCCATCCGGCCGGCGTTCATCACGATCATCCGCTGCGCGAGCGTCATCGCCTCGACCTGATCGTGGGTCACGAACAGCGAGGTGACGCCGAGATC
>CAXTDH010000506.1:0-3197 GCA_964242405.1 uncultured Rhizobacter sp.
TGCCAGCATCGTCAACAGCGGGGCGATCCAAGCATCCATCGGGCCATTATCAGCACCCGGCCGAAGGCCGCGGATCGCCACCCACACGCCCCTACGACGGCACCGGGCGGTCACCGCGCCGCCGCTATACTCCTGCCTCCTTTTGCAGCAGCCGGCTCGCCTGTCTCCATGTTCGTCGGTCACCTTCCGCTGGCAAACCGGCTTTTCGCGGCCCCGATGGCGGGCGTCACCGACCGGCCGTTCCGCCAGCTCTGCAAGCGGCTCGGCGCCGGCTACGCGGTCAGCGAGATGGTGACTTCCCGCCGCGACCTCTGGGCCAGCCTGAAGACCAGCCGCCGCGCCGACCACACCGGCGAGGTCGAGCCGATCGCCGTTCAGATCGCCGGCACCGATGCGCAGATGATGGCCGACGCCGCGGCCTACAACATCGACCGCGGCGCCCAGGTGATCGACATCAACATGGGCTGCCCGGCGAAGAAGGTTTGCAACAAGTGGGCCGGCTCGGCGCTGATGCAGGACGAGCCGCTGGCGCTGGCGATCATCGAGGCGGTCGTCGCCGTGTGCGCCCCGCGCAACGTTCCGGTGACGTTGAAGATGCGCACCGGCTGGTGCGAAGCCGAGCGCAACGCCGTGCGCATCGCCCGTGCCGCGGAAGGCGCCGGCGTGGCGATGGTGGCCGTCCACGGGCGAACCCGCGAGCAGGGCTACAAGGGACGGGCGGAATACGCGACGGTCGCCGCGGTCAAGGCCGCGCTGCGCATCCCGGTCGTTGCCAACGGCGACATCGACTCCCCCGAGAAGGCGCGTGACGTGCTGGCCGCGACCGGCGCCGACGCGCTGATGATCGGTCGGGCCGCGCAAGGCCGGCCCTGGATCTTCCGTGAGATCGGCCACTTCCTCGAAACCGGCAGGCACCTGCCGCCGCCGGCGACCCTCCAGGTGCGCGACTGGCTGGTCGAGCACCTGCACGATCACTACGGCCTCTATGGCTGGGACGACGCCGGCACCGGGGTGCGCAGTGCCCGCAAGCACATCGGCTGGGCAGTCGTCCTGTTGCCGGGCGGCGAGGCGTTCCGCGCCCGCATGAACCGGATCGACGGCTGCGAAGCGCAGCTCCGGGCGGTCGACGACTGGTTCATGCGCCTGGCGACCCGTCACCCGCTCCTGCCGACCGCGACGACCGCCCCGCCCGCCGCCAACGACGAACCGACGTTCGAGGAAGGCGTCGCGGCATGACCCGGCCGAAGCACATCGAGGAGTGCATCCGTGACAGCCTCGATGCCTACTTCAAGGACTTGCGCGGCGTCGAACCGGCAGCGATGTACGCGATGATGCTGGCGGTCGTCGAGAAACCGCTGCTCGACGTGGTGATGCAGCAAGCCGAAGGCAACCAGAGCCGGGCCGCGCAGTGGCTCGGCATCAACCGCAACACCCTGCGCCGCAAGCTCGTCGATCACAAGCTCATCAAATGACCAAGACCGCGTTGACCGCCCTGCTCTCCGTCTCCGACAAGACGGGCGTGCTCGACTTCGCCCGGGCGCTGGCCGGCCTCGGCATCCGGCTGCTGTCGACCGGCGGCACGGCCCGGCTGCTGGCGGAGGCTGGACTCGCGGTCACCGAGGTCGCCGACCACACCGGGTTCCCCGAGATGCTCGACGGCCGCGTCAAGACGCTGCATCCGACCATCCACGGTGGCCTGCTCGCGCGCCGTGACCTGCCCGAGCACATGGCCGCCATCGCGGCCCAGGGCATCGCGTCGATCGACCTGCTGGTCGTCAACCTCTACCCCTTCGAGGCGACCGTCGCCCAGCCCGGTTGCACGCTCGAGGAGGCGATCGAGAACATCGACATCGGCGGCCCGGCGATGGTGCGGTCGGCGGCGAAGAACTGGAAGGATGTCGCGGTCGTGACCGACGCTTCCCAGTATGCCGAGGTGCTCGCCCAGCTCACCGCAGACGGCGAAGTGGCGCAGGCGACGAAGTTCGCCCTCGCGGTCGCGGCCTTCAACCGCATCTCGAACTACGACGCGGCCATCAGCGACCACCTGTCGACGCTCCAGCCGGACGGCGCTGGCGGCTGGTCGCGAAGCGATTTTCCCGCCCAGGTGAACCCGCGCTTCGTCAAGCTGCAGGACCTGCGCTACGGCGAGAACCCGCACCAGCGCGCCGCGTTCTACCGTGACCTCGACCCGGCGCCCGGTTCGCTCGTCACGGCCGAGCAGCTGCAAGGCAAGGAGCTGTCGTACAACAACATCGCCGACGCTGACGCGGCCTGGGAGTGCGTGAAGAGCTTCGACGCGAGCGACGGTGCCGCCGCCTGCGTGATCGTCAAGCATGCGAACCCGTGCGGTGTGGCGCTCGGCGACACGGCGCAGGCGGCGTACGAGAAGGCGCTCAGCACCGACCCGACCTCCGCTTTCGGCGGCATCATCGCCTTCAATGTCGAGGTCGATGCGGCGACCGCGGCGCTCGTCGCCAAGCAGTTCGTCGAAGTGCTGATGGCGCCGGGCTTCTCGAGCGAAGCGCTCGCCGTCTTCGCCGCGAAGAAGAACACCCGCGTGCTGCGCCTGGCCCTGCCGACCCGCGGCGACGCGAGCGACCGGCAACAGGGTCGCAATGCCCAGGATTTCAAGCGCGTCGGCTCCGGCCTGCTGATCCAGACGGCCGACAACCGCACGCTCCAGCGCGACGAGCTGAAGATGGTCACTCGCCGGCAGCCGACGACCGAGGAGCTGCGCGACCTGCTGTTCGCCTGGAAGGTCGCGAAGTACGTCAAGAGCAACGCCATCGTCTTCTGCGGCGGCGGCATGACGCTGGGTGTCGGCGCCGGCCAGATGAGCCGCATCGATTCGGCCCGGATCGCCGCCATCAAGGCCGAGCACGCCGGCCTGTCGCTCGCGGGTTCGGCGGTCGCGAGCGACGCCTTCTTCCCGTTTCGCGACGGCCTCGACGTGGTGGTCGACGCGGGCGCCGCCTGCGTCATCCAGCCGGGCGGCTCGATGCGCGACGACGAGGTGGTCGCCGCCGCCGACGAGCGCGGCATCGCCATGGTGTTGACCGGCGTGCGCCACTTCCGGCACTGACGCGGATGCCGCGAGCTCCGGTGCTCCCGGCCACGCGGATCCTCGGCATCGACCCGGGCCTGCGCACCACCGGCTTCGGCGTCGTCGACTCCGCCGGCTCGGTGCTGAGCTACGT
>CAXTDH010000507.1:0-3192 GCA_964242405.1 uncultured Rhizobacter sp.
GCCACTTGGCGCGCGCCTCGGCATCGCGCTGCAACAGCCGGTTCGGCAGGCCGAGCAGGTCGTCGAAGTCGACCGCCTGATAGGCCGCCAGGCGCTCCTCGTAGCGCTGCATCACCCTGGCCGCCACCTGCTCGTCGGGGTTGGCGGCGGCGCCCTGCGCCTGGGCGCTGTTCAGACCCTGGTTCTTCCACAGGCTGATCGCCCACTGCCAGCGGCGGGCGAGGGCGTTGTCGGTCGTCGCGCCGGCTTCTTTCAGGATGCCGAGCACGTCGTCGCTGTCGAGGATGCTGAACTGCTCCTTCAGGCCGATGCGCTCGCCCTCGGCGCGCAGGATGCGCACGCCGAGCGAATGGAAGGTGCTGATCGCGAGGTGCTTGGCAGCGCGCGGCCCGACGAGCTGCTTCGCCCGTTCGCGCATCTCCTGCGCCGCCTTGTTGGTGAAGGTGATGGCGGCGATCTGCTTGGGCTCGTAGCCGGCCTGCAGCAGCCGGGCGATCTTGTGGGTAATGACCCGCGTCTTACCCGAACCGGCACCGGCCAGCACCAGGCAGGGGCCGCCGAGGTGGTGCACCGCCTCGAGCTGCGCCGGGTTGAGCGGGTCGACCGGCGCGGTCATCGCGGCCCCGTCGCAACCTGCCGGGTGCAACTCGGCGCGCCGTCGGGCGCTGGCGCCGAAAAACGGCAAACGGTAATCGGCGAACCGCGAACGGGCGCCGGCCTGCGCCGGGCCGCCGGTCGTGCCCGCCTCAAGGGCTCTCGCAAAGGCAGTGGATGACCGCAGCGAAGGGTTTGGTGCGACGCTCCCCGGCCACATCGGCGAGCCAGCCGAGGTCGCGCTTCGCGTCGAGCACGATGCTCGCGGGCAAGGCAGTCGGCACGACCAGCGTTTCGACGCGTTCGCCGACTGCGAGCGCCACCGCTCGGGCCACGCTGCCGCTCACGACCTGCAGCAGCCGCTGCCAGCGGCTCAGCTCGGGCTCGATGTACTCGACGCGGTAGCCGTCGCCCAACTTGGCTCGGGTCGCTGCCGATTTCAGGGCATCGCCGTAGCCCCCGAGACGGTCGACGAGGCCCCGCTCCTTCGCCTGGGCGCCCGTCCAGACGCGCCCCTGGCCGACCGCGTCGATCTTCTCGGGGCTAGTCTTGCGGGCCGCCGCCACCTTGGAGGTGAAGTCGACGTACACGTGGTCGATGTTCTGCTGGATCAGCGCGATGAAGCGGGGGTCGGCCGGCCGGCGCGGGTCCGCGGCGCCGCCGAGCCAGGTGGTGGTGGTGCCGGCGGTGTGCACGCCGACCTTGTCGAGCGCCTTGTCGGCCGTCGGGAAGAGCGCGAACACGCCGATCGAGCCGGTCACGGTCGCCGTGTCGGCGATCACCTCGTCGGACGCCGTCGAGATCCAGTAGCCGCCCGACGCGGCGACGTTGCCCATCGACACCACCACCGGCTTGCCGGCGGCGCGCGTCAGTTCGAGCTCGCGCCGCACCAGTTCGGCACCCAGCACGCTGCCGCCGGGCGAATCGACCCGCAACACGATCGACTTGATCGCGCTGTCGTTGCGAGCCTTGCGGATCAGCGCCGCCGTCGAGCGGCCGCCGACGGTGCCGGCCGGGGCGTCTCCATCGACGATCTCGCCTTCGGCGATGACGACACCGACCGCATCGCCGAGCAGCTTGGCCGGCTGGCGGGCGAGGTAGTCGTCGAACGAGACTTGCCGGAACGTGTGGCCGAGCGTGCTGCGCGCACCGCGTTCGATCAGCGATTGGCGCAACTCGTCCTCGGTGACGAGCGCATCGACGAACTTGGCGGCGAGGGCGAACTTGCCCGAATCACCGGCGACGGCCGCGAGGCGTGCAGGTGCGTCGTCGATGACGCGCATGACGCTGCCGGCGCCGAGCTTGCGCGCCGCTTCGACCTCGCCGGTGTAGGTGGCCCAGAGCCCGTTGTTCAGGTAGCGCTCGGCTTCCTGGGCGGCCGGCGACGGGCTGTTGGCGATGAAGGGCTCGGCAAAGCTCTTGTAGGTGCCGACGCGCACCAGGTTGACGGTGACGCCGAGCTTGTCGAGGGCGTCGCGATAGTAGTTGCGGTAGCGGCCGAAACCGTCGAGCAGCACCGCGCCGTAGGGGTGCATCAGCACTTCGTCGGCGTGCACCGCGATCAGGTACTGGCGCTGGTCGTAGCCCGAGCTCCAGGCGACGACCTTCTTGCCGCTCGCCCGGAAGCGGTCGAGCGCGGCGCCGACCTCGCGCAGGGTGACGAGCCCTGTCGCGCCCAATTCGTCGGTGCGCAGCAGGATGCGGCCGATCTTGGGATCCTTCGCCGCGGCGTCGAGCACCGACAACACGTCGCGAAGCTGCACGCTCTGGCTTCGGTCACCCCGGACACGGGCCAGCGCGCCTTCGCGTGCGTCGACCGTGTTCTGCTCGACGATCGGCCCCTCGAATTGCAGCACCAGGGCGGTCTGGTCTTCGAGCGGCAGGGGCCCGCGCCGAAACCAGGCGGCGATCAGGGCGACGATGAACGCCAACAGCAGCAGGTTCAGCAGCAGACGCCGGGTGGCGTCCAAGGTACGCCAGAAGGCGCCGAACCAGCGACGCAGTCGCGACGGGCGGGCAGTGGTGGGCATGCAGGTTCGGCTCGGGGATGGATCGGTCGGGGCAGCCGGCTAGCTTAAGGCCTGCCTGCGGGAACGGGGAAGCCTGCGTCTGGCGCAGAACTTGCGATTTGCGAACGCCCGAGTGCCGCAGCAGGCCAGCGCCGACAGCACGACGCTCGAACGCCAGACGCGCCGTTCAATGCGGCGGCTGTCACCTCGAGGTCATCTTGGTCGGCGATAGTCCGCCGCTCAGCGTCGCCGCCCTGCCTTCCGGCAGCGGCTGCTCAATCAGGAGAACTGCTCGCCGTGTACAAAAATGCCCTGTTCGCTGCCGTCCTCGTCGGCAGCGCCTGCATCGCCGCGCCGGCTTTCGCGACGAACCTCTCGCTGCCCGCCGACGGCTCCTGGCTCGAATTCAGCGTCGACGATCAACGGGCTGACGACCGTGGCACCGGCTGGATCGACGTGGCGAACGGCTCGCCGCTCAGTTTCGACTTCAGCATCGCCGCCGGTGCTGTCGGCCTGCTGACGGTCGTCGACGCGGGATTCGCCGGCGACACGTTCGGCATCTTCAACGCCGGCCGGCTGCTCGCAGAGA
>CAXTDH010000508.1:0-3191 GCA_964242405.1 uncultured Rhizobacter sp.
AGACACCGCCGCGAGCGCCGAGCGTGAGCGCCAGGTTGCCGGCGGTGCTGCCGAGAAAGCCGCAGAAGAGGTCGAGCGCTTCGACGCACTGCGGATCGCTCAGTGCCAGCGCCCTCCGGCTGACTTCATCGGCGGCCAGCTTTGCATCGGCGCTGCGCGCGTCGAGCTCGCAGAGGGCGGCGAACACCGCCTCCAGGCCCTTGCCGGATATCGCGCGTTCGGCAGACGCGTGGCCGTAGGCGCGGCGCAGCACGCCGATGACCGCGGCCTCGCGATCGTTCGCCGCCGCGAGCGTCACATGGCCGCCTTCCCCCTGCAACGGGATCCACCCGCCCTCCTGGCCGGTCGGAATCAGCCCGGAGACGCCGAGCCCGGTGCCCGGCCCGATCAGGCCGATCGCATTGCCGGCGACCGGTGCCGCGCCACCGAGCTGCTTGACGTCGCCCGGTTGTAACGCCGGCAGGGCGAGCGCCAGGGCGGTGAAGTCGTTGATCACCACCAGGCGCTCGAAGCCGAGCTCCTTTTTCAGTGCCGCGATCGAGAACGACCAGTCGTGGTTGGTCATGTGGACCTGATCGCCGGTCACCGGGTTGGCGATGCCGAAGGCACACCACGGCGGCGCCGGCCGGCCGAGTCGCGCCAGATAGGCTTTCATCGCCTCGGCGAGCGAGGCGTGGTCGGCGCTCGGCAGGGCAATGATGTCTTCGAGCGGCGCTCCGTCACCGGCCTGCCACGCGAAGCGGGCATTGGTGCCGCCGATATCGCCCAGCAGGCGGGCCTTCACGCGTCACCAAAATCGGCCGGCAGCGCCTGGCTGAAGCCGCCGTCGACATAGGTGATCTCGGACGTCACGCCCGCCGCCAGATCCGACAACAGGAAGGCGGCGACATTGCCCACGTCGTCGATCGTCACGTTCCGGCCGAGGGGGCAGTGGGCCGAGGCCTCGAGCATCTTGCCGAAGCCCTTGATGCCGGCCGATGCCAGCGTCTTGATCGGGCCGGCGGAGATGCCGTTCACCCGCACGCCCTTCGGCCCGAGCGAGGCGGCGAGGTAGCGCACGGCGGCCTCGAGCGACGCTTTCGCCAGGCCCATGGTGTTGTAGTTCGGCATGCTGCGCAGCGCACCGAGGTAGGTGAGGGTGAGCAAGGCCGAGCCCGGCCGGAGCATCGGCACACAGGCCTTGGCCAACGCCGGAAAGCTGTAGGCAGAGATATCCTGGGCAATCCGGAAAGATTCTCGCGACAAACCTTCCAGGAAGTCGCCGGAAATCGCTTCCCGGGGCGCAAAACCGATCGAGTGGACGAAGCCGTCGAACTGCGGCCAGCTCGAGGACAGGTCGGCGAACATCCGCTCGATCTGTTCGTCGGAGGAGACGTCGCAGTCGAACAGCAGGCTGGAGCCGAACTCGGCGGCGTAGCCGGATACCCGATCACGAAAACGCTCGCCCACATAGCCGAAGGCCAGCTCTGCTCCTTCCCGGTGGCAGGCCCGGGCAATGCCATAGGCGATCGAGCGATTGGAGAGCACCCCGGTGATCAGGAAGCGTTTGCCGGCGAGGAATCCCATGGTGTCTCCTTCGGTTCGAGTGGTCGGATTCTGGCATGCAGCGCCCCGGCCCCCGAGCTCCGTGACAAGCTTGGGGCTTGTCGAACCGAAGACCTCCGAGTACAATCATCGTTTTGCTGGAAAACTGCTAGGGAACGATCATTGGGCGGAGTTTTCCTGCCCATTTTTTTTGCCTGTTCGGGTTTGCAGTGATGAGGTTTTGAGCAGTAAAAGTTTGAGCAAGAGAAGTTTGAGCAAGAGAAGTTTGAGCAAGAGAAGTTTGAGCAAGAACGGTTTGAGCACGAGAAGTTCGAGCAAGAGAAGGTTTAGCGAGATCGATGAGCTGGCAAGACGCCGTTGAACGCACTGTATCGGGGTTGGGTTACGACCTGGTCGACGCTTCCAAGAGCGCGGGCGGCTTGCTGCGCGTGTTCATCGACCACCCAGCCGAGGGCCAAGCACCGGCTGTCGCGGCGGCAACCGAGCGGTTCATCACCGTCGACGATTGCGAGAAGGTGACGCGGCAATTGCAGCATGTGCTGGAGGTCGACAACGTGGCCTACGAGCGGCTGGAGGTGTCGTCGCCTGGGCTCGATCGGCCCTTGAAGAAAGCAGCCGACTACTCGCGCTTCGTTGGCGAGCGGGTCGAGCTGACGCTCAAGCTGCCGTTCAAAGGGCGCAAGAAGTACGTTGGTGAACTGGCGACGCGTGACGAGGGCTGGCGCCTGCTGCTCGACGGGTCGGGCACGGGCAGGCAGGGCAAGGTGAGTGCCCGCGCGAAATCGCCGCAGCGGATCGCCGCTGGCGCCGTCGCCGCGTCGGTACTTTCGTCGGCATCGCCATCGGCATCGGCCGTCACGCTGGTGCCGGTTCCGGACGAAGCGCCGATCAGCGACGAGGCGCTCGATTTCGTGTTGGAAGAAGTGCGGGACGCGCATCTCGTGCCGGTGGTCGATTTCAAGGGGCGGCGGCCTGCGTCCCCGGCGGAAGCTGGCGGCGCGCCCGGACTGGCCAGGCCGGCGGCGGGCGCTTATCCGAACGATGGGGTTGACGGAGGTCGAATCGAATGAACCGCGAATTGTTGATGCTGGTGGACGCCATCTCGCGTGAGAAGAGCGTGGATCTGGAAGTCGTGTTCGCGGCCGTCGAGGCGGCACTCGCCTCGGCGTCGAAGAAGTTGCACGGCGGCGAAGTCGACATGCGGGTGTCGGTCGACCGCGAAAGCGGCGAGTACGAGACGTTCCGCCGCTGGCACGTGGTGCCGAACGAGGCCGGCCTGCAGTTGCCCGATTCCGAGATCCTGCATTTCGAGGCCGCCGAGCAGATTCCCGACATCGAGGTCGACGACTACATCGAGGAGCAGATCGAGTCCGTCTCGATCGGCCGGATCGGTGCGCAGGCGGCCAAGCAGGTGATCCTGCAGAAGATCCGCGACGCCGAGCGCGAGCAGCTGCTCTCGGACTTCCTCTCGCGCGGCGAGAAGATCTTCGTCGGCACCGTCAAGCGCCTCGACAAGGGCGACGTGATCGTCGAGTCGGGCCGGATCGAGGGGCGGCTGCGCCGCTCCGAGATGATCCCCAAGGAAAACCTGCGCACGGGCGACCGGGTCCGGGCCTACATCCAGGAAGTCGACCCGACGCTGCGCG
>CAXTDH010000509.1:0-3188 GCA_964242405.1 uncultured Rhizobacter sp.
GATCGAGTATTTGACCGACTGTCACTTCCGCAAGGTGCCGGAGCCGCGCAACGAGGAGGAGGAGATGTCGGGCGACATCTGGTATCGGGTCGGCCCGAAGGACGTGTTTCCCGAGACCTTCGGGCCGTTCCTGCTCGGCAACCCGGCGGTCAGGAAAGTGTTCATGGCGCACCATGCCGAGTTGCTGGAGGCCTCCTTCTGGCAGGAGCACAAGGACAGGATCCTGGCCGGCTATGTGCACGATGTGTTCCCCTACGACCCCGAGAAGCGGTTTGCGCATCATCGGTCGGGGGCCGCTGCCTGAGCATCTACCTGGGGGTCGGCAGTGATCGCGATGGCGATGGCGGCGACGCGGCGTAGCGTCGATCGGTCAGCGTCCCGAGAAACGCCACCACCGCATCGATCTCGGCATCGCTGAGCGCCGGCGCGCTGCCGGCCTTGCGGTTGAGCGGCGTCGAGACGACGTTGACGTTGCCGCGCATCGAGGCGGGCAGGTCGTTGAACGCCGGGCCGTGGCCGTACCAGTCGGCGGGCCGCGTCGAGCGCGTCGCGTAGAAGCGCACCGTGTCGCGCAAGGAGCTGAACACGCCGTTGTGCATGAAGCGGGTGCGAACCGCGACATTGCGCAGGCTCGGTGTGCGGAAGTAGCCGCACCAGCTGTCGGCATCGGGCCAGTGCCGGGCACGGGCGGTCGTGCAGAGGCCGAGGTCGTGCGGGCCGCCGATTGCCAGCTTTGGATTGCGCGGCACGCCGAGCGCCTCGTAGCCGAAGTCGGTGAAGAGCGACCGCGCCGGGTTGCTCGACGTGACCGAGACGCTGTGGCACGACGCGCAGTTGCCCCGGTCCGGATCGCGGAAGAGGGCGAGGCCGCGCAATTCGAGCGAGTTCAGCGCCGGCTTGCCGCGCAGCAGGTCGTCGAAACGCGAGTCGAAGGGCGCGAGCTCGTCGCTCTGCAGATAGGCCTCGAGGCTCTTGCCGACCGCGTCGAGCGCGCCCCGCGGGTCGGCCAGCACGCCGGCGCCGAACCGGGCCTCGAGTGCGTCGCGGTAACCGGCAGCGGCAAGCCGGTCGGCGAGGACCTTTGGCGTGCCGAGGTTCATCTCGTGACGCGCCAGCAGCGGTTCGCGCGCCTGCCGTGCGAGGGTGTCGGCCCGGCCGTCGAGCATCAGCCCGCCGAACGGCGACGGCACTTGCGCGTCGTCGTCCTGGTAGAAGTAGAGCGGCGGAAGGTAGCGGGCGTAGGTCAGCGACGGCGGGTTGCGGGTGCCGAGGCGCGCCCGAACGCTGCCCCGGGCGACGCCGTCCCGGCCGCCGTTGAAGCTCGCGAAGCCGGCGGCCGGGTCGTGGCAGCTCGCGCAACTCGTGCCTTGCGGCCGCGACAGGCGGGTGTCGCTGAACAGCCGGCGGCCGAGCGCCACCGTCGCCGGACCCGGCGCCGCGAGCGGCCGGGCGGCGGGGATCACGGCGGCGTACTGCGGGGTGTCGCCGACATGCGCGACCGGAAGCGAGGTCGACGCGCCGGCGAGCAGCGGCGAGAACGGCAGCGGCGAGAACAGCAGCGGCGAGAACAGCAGCGGCGAGAACAGCGGCGGCCACGAGAGCAGCAGCGGCCACGAGAGCAGCAGCGGCCACGAGAGCAGCGCCACCGCGGCGCCCTTGCGCACCATCACGTCGGCGCCAGGAACCCCGTTTTGTCGCAAGCGACCTTAGCGCCGGTGGCGATGCAGGTGGTCAGCAGCTTGCCGTCGCGGGTGTAGGCCTTGTAGAGCCACTGCGTGCCGCTGCGCTCCATCATCATGAAGCCGAAGGTGTTGGTGTGGCTCAACTTGTCGATGACGACGCCCGGCGCCGGGGTCGCATTCGCCGGGAACGGGTCGGGCAGGCTGACGTCGAGGTTGTCGCCACCGTTGCCGGTCACGAAGGTCGCCGGATGGGCGCTGCTGAAGCTGAGCGCCTGGAAGTCGTGGACGTGGCCGTGCAGCGCGATCTTCACGCCAGCGGGGTAGTAAGCGGTCGGGTTCAGCGTCTTCATCACCGCCTGCAGGCCGATGTTGCCGACCGCCGGTGCGCCGCCCGCGATCGGCGCGAAGGCGAGGATCGGGTGGTGGTTGGCGAAGAGCGTCGTCTTGCTCGTATCGGCGGCGAACGTCGCGACCTTCCGAAATTGCGCCTGGTAGATCGGGAACTTGTAATCCGACGCGCCGAACGCTGCCGTGCCGGCCTTGGCCGAGTCGAACAGCACGATCTGGGTGTCGCTGCCGAGCGCGACCGCGTACGGGTCGCTGAAGTTGGCGCTCGTGTCGTTGGCCGGCAGGTCGCAACTCATCGCCGCGGTGTAGGGCCGGACGTCGAGGAAACGCGCCCAGCCCTGTCCGGCGCGGGCGCATTCCTCGTGGTTGCCGCGGGTGACGACCCAGGGCGCCGCGGCGAACAGCGGCGCTGCCGGCGTGAACAGGTCGGCGGCCCAGGTGTCCCAGCCGTAGCCCCAGGGGCTGTCCTTGCAGCCGGCGATGTCGGCCGGGCAGGCGTTTTCCCGGTAGTGGTAGTCGCCGATGTGCATCACCAGGTCGGGCTTCATGGCGGCGATGGTCGCGCTAATCGTCGCCAGCGGCCAGGCGGCGACGTCGGTGCAGGCCTGCCAGGCGTTGTCGGCCTTCTTCATGCGGCAACCGGTGTCGGCCAGCACCGCGATGCGCTGCGGCTGCGCCTTGGGCAGCGGCAGGCGCCGGCCGGCGACGGCGACCTCCGTCGTCGCGGCGGTGACGATGTTCTCGCAGGTCGTGACCGGGAACGCCGACGGCTTGGAGTCCGTCGGGTCGCTGGCGGTGGTGCGCTGGGCGATGGTGCCGGCGCCGACGCGCAAGCCCATCGTCGTGACCTGCCCGTCGATGGCGATCTTCGGGCAGGCATCGGCCGTCGTCACGGCGCGGACGATCGTCTGCCCGTCGGCGCCGATCTCGACCCAAGCGGCCTGGACGCGCGCGTCGGTCGTCTGGCCGAGGACGTCGGCGGCGCTGTCGTCGTCGCTGCCGCCGCACGAGGCGATCAGCGGCATCGCGACGACGGCGGCTGCGGCAACGAGTTGGAGTCGAGTGGGCATGGTGTCGGGCCGTCCGTCAAAGGGCGAGATCGTGCCGCCAGTCGATGACGGACTCATGACAACGACCCGGTGGAGCACCGCGGGCTTG
>CAXTDH010000510.1:0-3185 GCA_964242405.1 uncultured Rhizobacter sp.
TGCCGGCGCCCGCGTCCGCCCAGGACAGGACCTTCCTCAGCGCCGTCATGGTGCGCGACTGGGCGGCACGAACGGGCACCCGTCTGGATGCGATCGACCTCTTTTCGGTCGGCGCGCACACCCGTCGCTCGCGCATGGTCTACCGGATGGCGCTCGGTCCGTCCGTCGACGTCGGCGCGATACCTGCGCGGCCTTATTCGTTCGACGCCGACCGGTGGTGGACGACCAGCGCCGGTGTCAAGTCGATCCTGGGCGAGGTTCTCAGCATCGGCTGGACGGCGTGCTGCTTCTGGCCGCCGAAGGTCGGATCGCACGAGGAGCGCTGGGCGGAGCCCGAGCCGGTGCCGGGCCAGGCCACGCCTCGCCGGCAGTCGCCGCCGCCATGATGCGCCTGGGAGCCTGGATCCGGACAGCTGCCAAGGCCGCTGCAGCCGCTGCATGCGCTGCATGCGCTGTGGCCGTTACGGCTGCTGTGGCCACTGTGGCCGCGACGCTGGTAGCGGGCGCTGCCCTGGCAGCACCGTCCGCGACGTCCCCAACGTCCACGCCGCCCGTGCCATCGGCGCCGCGCTTGGCACCCGCGCCGCTGCAATTGCCCGACACCCTCGCCCAGCGGGTCGAGGCCTGCACCGCGTGCCACGGCAAGGAGGGCAGGGCGACCAACCAGGGCTACTTCCCGCGGATCGCCGGCAAGCCGGCCGGCTATCTCTACCACCAGCTGGTCAATTTTCGCGAAGGGCGGCGGCAGAACGACACCATGGCCCGGCTCGTCGAATGGATGACCGACGACTACCTGCAGGAGATCGCCGGCTATTTCGCCTCGCTGGACTTGCCCTACCCGCCACCGGCACCGTCCCCATCGACGACGGCCGCCGATACGGCCCGAGGCGAGGTGCTGGTACACCGCGGCGACAAGCTGCGCGGCGTACCAGCCTGTGCGGCCTGCCACGGTACTGCGTTGACCGGCGTGGCGCCCGCCATCCCGGGCTTGCTGGGCCTGCCGAAGGACTACCTCGCCGCCCAGGTCGGCGCCTGGCGGACGGGGCAGCGCAAGTCGGTCGCGCCGGACTGCATGGCGGTTGTCGCGTCTCGACTGTCGGTCGACGACGTCGGCGCGGTGGCGGCCTGGCTGGCGGCCCAGCCGGTGCCGGGGCACGCCCTACCGGCGCTCGCCGGCTCACAGCCGTCCCGCCTGCCGCTCGATTGCGGGAGCGTCGGCCCGTGAACACGACCGCCTCATCCGCCGTCGGCCCGTCGGCCGGCGCGCTCGCCGGCTCTTGCCCATGACGCCGCGCCGCGCACGACCGCCTCGCCCTGGACCGCCTCGCCGCAGGCCGCGAGCGGCACGGCTCGCCGGCATCGCCGCCGCTGTCATCCTCCTGACCCTCGCCGCGGTGATCGCTGCCATCTGGGCGCTCGACCGGCTCGGTGACTCCAACCCGCCTGCCCCGTCGACACGCCTCGCGCCGACAGCGCAGATGGTGGCGCGAGGCGCCTATCTGGCCCGCGCCGGCAACTGCGCCGGCTGCCACACGGCCAGGGGCGGGGCACCGTATGCCGGCGGCACCGGCATCGTCACGCCCTTCGGTACGGTCTACGCCTCCAACCTGACGCCGGATGCCCGCCACGGCTTGGGCGCCTGGTCGAGCGACGACTTCTGGCGCGCCCTGCACCACGGCCGCTCGCGGGAGGGGCGCCTGTTGTACCCGGCCTTCCCGTACCCCAACTACACCCGCGTCGACCGTGCCGATTCAGACGCGCTGCACGCCTTCCTGGCCAGCCTGCCGTCCGTCGCCCGCGCCAACACGCCGCACGCGCTTCGATTCCCCTTCGACCAGCAAGCCGCGCTGGCCGTCTGGCGCGCGATCTGGTTTCGGCCGGGCGACCGCCCTGACGACGCGTCGGGCAGATCGGCCAAATGGCAGCGCGGGCGCTACCTGGTCACCGGCCTCGGCCACTGCAGCGCTTGCCATGCGGCGCGCAACCGCTTCGGTGCCGGCAGCGGCGATGTCGAGGCGTTGGGCGGTGGGCTGATCCCGGTGCAGAACTGGTACGCACCCTCGCTGCGCTCGAGCGACGAAGCCGGTGTCGCCGACTGGAGCGAGGCAGAAATCGTCCAGCTGTTGCGCAGCGGCCGTACCGAGCGGGCATCGGTCAGCGGGCCGATGGCCGATGTCGTCTTTCGCAGCACCCAATATCTCGGCGACGCCGACCTGCAGGCGATCGCCGTGTATTTGAAGGCCTTGCCGCAGCGACCGGCAGCCGACCCGCCAGACGGCGCTGCGTTCGCGACGAGTGATCCGGCATCGGTTCAGCGCGGCGGCGAGACCTACCGGCAACGCTGTGCCGCCTGCCACGGCGAACAGGGGCAGGGAGCGCGTGGGGCCTATCCGCCGCTTGCCGGCAACCGCGCGGTGACGATGAAATCGCCGGCGAATCTGGTGCAGATGGTGGTGCACGGTGGCTACCTGCCGGCGACCACCGGCAACCCGCGCCCGTACGGCATGCCGCCGTTCGGCCCGGTGCTCGACGATGCGGAGGTCGCGGCCGTCGTCAGCTACATCCGCAGCGCCTGGGGCAACGCCGCAGCGCCCGTCTCGACGCTCGACGTGCTGCGGCTGCGTTGACGAAGAGCGCACCGCTGCGGCTTGCCCGGCCGGCGCGGTCGGCGCGGCCGGCGCGGTTGCCCGGGCTCGGCGCTCGGCGCTCGACGTGCTGCGGCTGCGTCGACACCCCACCCCACCGCCCGGCGCAAACGGCCACCGCACTGGGCTGACGGCAGACGCGACAATCGCCCGCATGAGCCCGAACGACCCTTCGCCCCAGCCGGCCGGCCTCGAGCACGGCGCCTTCTATCGATTCATCGCGGTCGACGAACCGCAAGCGATGCTGGACTGGTTGCGCCCGCTGGCCAGCCGCCTCGACCTGCTCGGCAGCATCGTCGTCGCGCCGGAGGGTGTCAACGGCGCGGTGGCCGGGCCGGTCGGCGCCCTCGATGCGTTCGAAGCCGCGTTGGGCGAAGACCATCGACTGGCCGGTCTGCGGCTGCAACGAAGCGGCTGCACGACGCCGCCGTTCCGGCGCCTGAGGCTGCGCTGCCGTGACGAACTGGTCGCCTGGGGCCTGCCGGCGACCGAGGCCGGCAGGCCGATGGCCCACCTCGAAGCCTCTTCGGCGAAAAGGCC
>CAXTDH010000511.1:0-3182 GCA_964242405.1 uncultured Rhizobacter sp.
CCGACCGCTTCTGCACCGGCTCGTCGATCATGCCGCAGAAGAAGAACCCCGACGTCCCGGAACTGGCCCGTGGCAAGACGGGCCGGGTCGTCGGCCACCTGATGGCGCTGCTGACCTTGATGAAAGGCCAACCGCTCGCCTACAACAAGGACAACCAGGAGGACAAGGAGCCGCTTTTCGACACCGTCGACACCTTGAAGGACACGCTGCGCATCTTCTGCGAGCTGGTCACCGGCATCACCGTCAAGCCCGAGGCGATGGAGCGGGCGGCGCTGCGGGGGTATGCGACGGCGACCGATCTTGCCGATTACCTGGTCAAGCGCGGCCTGCCGTTTCGGGATGCGCACGAGGTGGTGGCGCATGCGGTGAAGCACGCGATCGGGAAGGAAGTCGAGTTGGGAGCCCTGTCGCTGGAGACGCTGCGCGGTTTCGACACGACGATCGGGCCTGATGTGTTCGAGGTGCTGAGCTTGCGCGGCTCGCTCGATGCACGCGACATCCTCGGCGGTACGGCACCGGCGCAGGTGCGGGCGCAGGTGGCCCGGCATCGGCAGCGGCTCGCGGTCTGACGCTGATCAACAACTGTAGAGCGAACCTTGCGGTCGGCCGGTTTCGTCGGCGTAGTCCAAGACCGACGCATGGCGCGGGCGAGGCAGCGCGCCGTGCCCGGGTGAACCAGGTGACCGCCGGAGCGCTCCGGTACCGCGAGGGTCGCCAGAGGCATGCGACCCGTCAGCCGGCGCCGTCGCCCAGCTTTCCGACGATCGCCTGAATCACCAGGCCGAACGACAACACCACGACGCCCCAGCCGATCGCCCGCCGCGCGCGGGAAAGGGCGGCGGGCGAGGTATTGCGGCGCAGCACGCCACTGATCAGCTGCGAGCTGGCCGTGCTGGCGACGAGCATGCCCAATGCAAACAGCAGCCCCGCGAGCACACCCGCGAACCAGCCGCCCTGCTGGGTCGCGAAGACGCTCCAGGCGGAGATGTGCACGAGGGTGTCGACGACCAGCGCGAACACCAGGCCGATCGCCATGATCGACCAGATATCGCTGCGAGCGCGAAGGCCGCCCGGAATCAGCTTCATTCGCAAAGAGCTGGGTTGATAGAGCCCCGGCATGAGCAAGACCTTCAGGTTCCATGCACCCAGCAGCGTCAGCAGCACGACCGGCAACCAGTCGAGCAGCGAGCCGACGGATGCCGGCACCGGGTAGAACGTGATCAGCAGACCGACCGCGGCGGCGATCATGGCGACGGCCAGGCCGTGCCCGAGCGCGAACAGCGTACCGGTCCAGGGCGCATGCCCGTGGCCACGGTCGTGGGCACGCAGGGTCAGGCCGTCGATGGCGGCGATGTGGTCCGGCTCGATGCCATGGCGCAGGCCGAGCAGGAAGAACATCGTCATGCTGCCGACGGAAAGCAGAGGGGACATCGGCGAATGTTAATGCAATTGCGTTCGCAGTTGCATTAATGCGCGCTTGCCGTAGCATCGACGCTGCGCCATGAAGCACTTCAAGTCGTCGTCCCTCAAGCAGGTCGTCGCCTCGGCCTTCCTGGCCCTGGCGCTGATCGGCGTGCAGCAAGCCGCCGTGCTGCACTGGCTCGGCCATTCGATCCGGGCGGCCGGGGGAGCCGACAAGAAGGCGCCGGCCCCGGCACTGGCGGATCACTGCGACACCTGACTGGCGTTCAGTGCCCTCGGCTCCGGAAGCGCTGCCCCGGAATTCGCTTTCCAGCTGGACGCGACGTCGGGGCCGGTGCTCATCGGCGCTGATACCGACGCCCGACCGACGGCCTGCCGCCTCGCCTTTCGCTCCCGCGCGCCACCCTTCGCCTGATCCGTGCTGCTCCGACGGCCGCACCTGCGACTCGCAGGCAGCCGGCCGTTCCTTTGGCCATCGATCGGAAAATTCCATGTTCAAGTCGACCACCCTGGCCGGCGCTGCGGCGCTGGCTGTCGCCGCCATTCCGGCACACGCCGGCGCTCAAGCGCTGATGCCGGCGCAAGCCGCTTCCGCTTCCTTGGCGACTGCCGCCCGTGCTCCGGCGACTGCCAGCCCTGCTCCGGCGACTGCCACCCCTGCTCCGCCATCAGCGTCCGAAGCGTCGGGCTCCGCCCCGGCACCCTCCCCGCCCGCCGCCGCCAGCGCCGCGGTGGTGCTCGACAAGGTCGAGGTCCGCGGCAACCGGCAGCGGCTCGACGCCGCGCGCAACTCGCTGTCGCCCGAGACCGGCAGCACCGTCTACCGCTTCGACAAGGCCGACGTCGACAAGCTGCCGCTCGGCGAGGCGACGCCGCTCAACCAGGTGCTGCTGCGCGCGCCCGGCGTCGTCGGCGACTCCTACGGCGGCCTGCACGTCCGCGGCGATCACGCAAACCTGCAGTACCGGGTCAACGGCATCGTCATACCGGAGGCGATCAGCGGCTTCGGGCAGACGCTCGACACCCGTTTCGCCGACCAGATCAACATCCTCACCGGCGCCCTGCCGGCGCAGTACGGCTACCGCACCGCCGGCATCGTCGACATCCGCACCAAGGGCGCGGAGCTCGCCAACGGCGGCAGCGTCGATCTGCTCTTGGGCAGCCGCGGCCACCGCGAGCCGAGCTTCAACGTGGGCGGCACTGCCGGCGATCTGCAGTACTTCGTCACCGGCGCCTACTTGGAGAACGACATCGGCATCGAGAACCCGACCGCTGCCAGGAACGCGGTTCATGACAAGACCCGGCAGGAAAAAGGCTTCGCCTATTTCAATTACCTGCTCGGGCCGGACAGCCGCCTCAGCCTGATGCTGGGCACGGCGGCCAGCCGCTTCCAGATCCCTAACGTGCCGGGCGAGACGCCGAGCTACGCCCTCGCCGGCCAACCCGCGCCGGATTCGCTCGCCCTCGATGCCCGGCAGCGGGAGCGCAACAACTTCCAGGTGCTGAGCCTGCAGTCGAACCTTGGCGACGGCACCGACTACCAGGTGTCGATCTTCAACCGCAGCAGCAGCGTGCACTACCAGCCGGACCTCGTCGGCGATCTCGTCTACAACGGCGTGGCCGCCGACGTCGTGCGCAAGAACGTCGCCAAGGGCCTGCAGCTCGACGCCAGCCGGTCGCTGGGCGCGGCGCACACCTTGCGTGCCGGCCTCTTCTTCTTTCATGATACGGCGACCACCGAGACCGCCTCGACGGTGTTC